>JAFTAC010000151.1 GCA_017458805.1 Victivallales bacterium
CAAGGACGGAGTCCGCTGCGGCAAGTACCAGATCAAGAACGTCAGGCTGGACAAGGTAAAATCGCTTCTGGAGATAGGCTTCAACAGCGTCATGGGGCCTCCGTGGAGCTTGGGGGGCGAGATTGCCGACGCACGCGTCTATGATGGCGTGCTGAGCCTGGCCGAAATACAGGAAATCGTCCTTGCACAGAAGCTGGCAAAGCCTGCCTTCACGGTCGAATACCAGTTGAATGAAGACGAGGAGCGGCAGCTTTCCACTAAAGGGCTTGCGCCTGAACTGCAAAACGCCATACGGAATCTCGCCTTCGTCCAAACGCCGCACTACGACTGGCGCGCCATTATGGCGGACGCCCCCAAGGCATTGCTGGTTCTGGATGGCGGGGAGTCCTGCCTGGTTCTCGTGAATGTCGATGGACATGTCGGCATCTGCTCATGGTACGACCGCAAGGCCAACCGCGAACTGCTGAAGGGGAACAACGCCTTTGTCAGCTGGACGCTGGAGCATTGGAAGAAAACAGCAGATGGCGCGTTGAAGAGCAGCCACTTGGAAGCGTTTGAGGCAACGGATGGACGCGTCTCCTCCCGCCTTGTGGAAGCTCCCAAACAGGATGCCTCGGGCAGATGGCGGTTCGACATCCAGTACGAAAGCGCACAGCTCGGCTTCTCCGCCATAAGCTCGTTTTCGTTCGACGGCAAGCGCCTGGAGTACTCCCACAAGGCATCCTCCCAGAAGGAAGGGCAGACGCTGCACTCCGTCCTCTACCCCAAATGTTCGCTGCGACAGCTCGGCGACAACGATGCACTCGTTACGCCAGAGGGCTCTGGCGTCGTCCACGAAAAGCCCTGTGTGAACAACACGCGCTATTCGTGCTATTACCCCCGTGCCTACTGCTCCATGCAGTTCTGCTCCTACTACGATGAAGCGGGTGGCGTTTACATCGCGACGCAAGACCCCTGGGCACGCCGCAAGGATATGCTCTTCATCGGCTCCCCTGGGCGGATGGATGGCTCCATCGCCTGGCGCGTCCCATACGATGCCCCTGGCCAGCCCAACGACTTCGACACGGGCACTCCCGCCGTGCTGGAGCTGTTCCGTGGCGACTGGTACGACGCAGGACTCATCTACAAGGCGGATGTCGCCGCCATGAAGGCGGACTGGTGGATTCCAGAACTGCCCAAAACCACATCCCGCAAGGACATTATGGAGAACTGCATCTGGGTGAACGCCACCTATACGGGGCAGATTCCCGATGAACTCTTCGCCCTACGCGACTATCTGGGCCAGAACTTCTACGTGGGGGACATCTGGCAATGGTGGGAACAGGGCGTCGGAACACACCTTTCGCCGACCATGCGGGCGACGCCCGAGTGGATTGAATATGTCAAGGTTCTCAAGGAGCATGGCTTAAGCACCATGCCTTATATGGACGGACGGCTGTGGGCGGAGAAGGACCGTCGCGGCGAAGACTGGATGTACTCCAAGTTCGGCCATAAGATGAACATCGTGAGCGACGGAGTGCCCATCCGTGAAATGTACAAAAATCCCTGCGACACACTTTGCCCCGCAACGGCAGAGTACCAGGAGCATTTCTTCGACTTCATCCGCACCATCACAATGCAGGGGCTGAACGGGCTCTACATCGACCAGTTGGGCGCGGGGCTCCCCCCGCCATGCCACGTTGCCAGCCACGGCCATCGCTATGCGGAGTGGTTCACCGCCTACCGCGACGGCTATGCCAAGCTGCTTCGGCGTCTCCGCAGCTATTGGGCGTCGCAGGGCAAGGAGATGGTGCTATCCACGGAGGACGCCGTCGAGCAGTTCTGCACTCTGCTGGATATCTACCAGCCTTATCGCTGGATACATGAAAACCAGGTACCGCTTTTCCCGCTGGTCTATTCAGGGCGCATCCAGTTCTACAACCGCCATGCCATGACGACTGGCGCACGCTTCCAGACGACGGCTGAACAGCTGCTCAACTCCGAGCAGCCAGGTATTTTCAAGCCCATGGAGCTTCTGGCCCCTGCGAACCATGAGCTGCGGCGCTATGCGAAGCGTCTTGCCTGGACCCGTCATGCCCTGCTTGATTTCTTCAATGCAGGCCAGATGGCACGTCCGCCCGTGATGGTTCGGGAAATGCCACGCATCAAACGTTTCTGGAACAAGTTCGGCACGCACTACGTCACCAAGCCGCAGGTCCAGTGCGCAGCCTGGGACTATGGCGACACACGGGTGTTGATCCTCATCAACACGGAGGCCACAGCCCATTCAAATGCGGTGCGCTTCGAATTACCTTCGGAGCAGTGCGAGATTGAGATGCTTTCCTGTGATGCACCCATTGTCAAGAAAGCGGTCAATGGCAGAACTTCCGAGCTGGAGTTCACGCTTGCCCCCAGGATGCTCATGCTGTTGGTGGCCTATCCTGCCTCAAAACGTCCTCAAAACCTGATGGCGAGAATCGAGACGGACTTTGCCAAGGTGCGCAGTACCTTGTCGGAACCCGACCCGTTCATGAAGCGCGACTGGCCCGACACGGAGCCGATTGACGCCGCCACTGGCGCCAATTTTGTCGATGCGGCCTTCATCCAGGGGTGCCGTGCATACAAGGAACTTGGGCGAATCGACTTCATCTCATACGCCACCCTTTGCCCTGGAACGGTTGATTTCGGGGAAACGCCTAAAAAAGAGCTGGTTCTGGAAATAGCCTGTGGCGAACAGCGGGGCGGCGAACTGAAGCTCTTCCTGGATGGTGTCGAGGCGGAGAATCTTTACGGTGAACTGGAACTTGACAGGAACTTCAAGAGTGTTGGATGGAACTCCTTTGAGGAGCGACGCATCAAGTTCCGCAACCCTGTTTCAGGCAAGCACAAGCTGATTCTCTTCGTCCCAGGCAAGGGCTTCTGCAATCTCCGCAAATGGCGTGCGGAGTAGTCCTGTTCTGCAAATCCATCCGTGTCCCAGTCAAAAAACAGAGCGTTCATAGATGACAGGGCGAACTGCATCGACAAAAGGTACCTTCAGACTGGTGGAGACAATGCCACCCTGCGTTACTTTGGCATGACCGACTGCATCCCATGGCTGAACAGCGAACGCCAACTGATGGGCCAGGCTGTCAATTTCTACTACAGCATGCTCGACAAACTGCCAGCAGGCGACGATCCCCAAATCATCGCCATGGCCCCCAGCCTCTGGGATGCGTCCGAGGCGGACAAGCAGTGGAAGAGCATGGAACGATGGAGAAAATGGTCCAGTATCAATTCAGGAGACTCCTTCAAGGAGAAGGCATTTGTTTTTTCTTCAAGCCCAATCACAC
>JAFTAC010000152.1 GCA_017458805.1 Victivallales bacterium
CAATGCTATAAAGTGGGGGAATCGCTGACGGACAAGGCGGAGTATCTTGAGCAGGAGCTGCGCCGCAATCCACCGCCCTATTATGACGGCCTGCGCATGACGCTTCTGGAGGGCGTGAAGCCTGTCACGAAGGTGAGGTTGCCAACGGGTAAGGTGCGTGAGATGCTGATGCTCGGCAGCAACTCCTTCCTGAATCTCAACCACCATCCACGCCTCATTGAAGCAGAAAGACGGGCGGCCGAAAAATACGGCGTGGGCGCAGGTTCGCCACCGCTCTACGCAGGAACGACAGATGTCCATGCGGAACTTGAGCAGAGGCTGGCGGCTTTCTGCCACACGGAAGAGGCGCTCATCTTCCCCGCTGGCTATTCGGGCAATGTCGGGGTACTGTCGGGGCTGTGCCGCCCAGGCGACGCCATCTTCTGCGACTCCTCCAACCACGCCTCCCTTTTCGACGGCGCGAAGCTTTCGGGCGCGGAGGTCATCCCCTACCTGCATCTGAAACCCTTGCATCTTGCGATACGCCTGGCTGCGTGTGAGGCAGCAGGCAAACTGATTGTCACCGATGGAGTCTTCTCCATGGAGGGAAGCCTCGCACCTGTCGATGAGCTTGTAGAGCTGAAAAAGAAGCATCATGCGCTGCTGATGGTGGATGACGCGCATGGCTTCTGGGCTGTCGGCCCGCAGGGCCAGGGCACCGCTGCGCTTTTGGGTGTGCGAGATGAAGTCGATATCCACTACGGCACCTTCAGCAAGGCACTGGGCTACACGGGGGGCTTCGTGGCGTCAACCCACGCGATTGTCCAGTATCTACGCTACTACGCCAGAAGCACTTTTTTCTCCAGCGCCATGCCTGTCACCGTGGCAGCAGGGGTGCTGGAAGCGATGAAGGTGGTCGAGGAGGAGCCCGTCCATCTGAAGAATCTGACGCGGAACCGCGATTTCTTCCAGCAGGAACTGGAGAAGCGCGGCTTTGACACGCTGCATAGCCGTTCCGCTATCATTCCACTGCTGGTAGGCGATGAAGAGAAGCTGGGAACCCTCCAGATGGCCCTGTTCAACGACGGCATCTTCAGCAACATCGGTACAACGCCCGCCGTGAAGGCCTCGAAATGCCGTCTGCGCCTGAATGTCATGGCACCCCACACGCTTGAGCAGCTTGCATGGGCGGCGGAGACAATTGAACGCCACGGCAAGAAGCTGGGTATTATTTGAGGGTATCATGGAACGGATACTGATTACAGGCGCAGGTGGATACATCGGATCCAATGCTGCTGAGTACTTTGTGAAGCAGGGCTACGACGTGACAGGCATGGTCCACAACCGCATTGCGCCTCGCTTTGCCCAGTGCGGTGCAAAGGCGATTCATGCGGACTTGAACGAGCTGGATTCGTTAGACGCTCTTTTCGCAAGCGATTACGACTACGTCCTGCACATAGCGGCACGTGCCAGCGACGTGGGGCGGGATGAACTGTTCCGCATCCCGAACCATGAGGCAGTGAAGCGGTTGGCGACGCTGGCGATGCAGCATGGCGTGCGCCGATTCGTCTATCTTTCCACCGCTGACGTCTATGGGCTTCATGATTTCCACGGCGAAGGCGAAGAACAGCTTGCCTTTGATGAAACCGTCACGAATCCCTACCCGAAATACAAGATCCTGTCGGAGAAGTGGCTGGTGGAAAACCTGCCGCAGGAGCGTTTTGCGTGCGTGCGCCCCTGCGTGGTTTTCGGGCATGGGGACACGACCATCACCCCACGCGCCATCGACTACCTGAAGCACTCGCCTTTCCTCTTCCACTTCGGCAAATGGAAGGGACAGAACCGCTGGCCGTTGGCGCACGTGGAGAATGTCTGCCGCACCCTCCATGCGGCGATGCTTCTGCCCGAGGCGGGCGGCCAGGGGGTGACGGTGCTGGATTCAAAGGTGACAACCCTGAGCAACTATTACTATGAACTTTCACGCGAGTTCCTGCCAGAGAAGCGGATACGTGAATTTTCACTGCCGTTGTGGACAATCTGGCCTCTTGCCTGGCTCTCCACAAACCTTTCCCGCACTGAACCGCTTTTCGATCCAACGCTCTATGCTCTGGACACCATCATCCACAACCTTGATTTCAGCAACCAGCGGATGCATGCCTGGCTTGCCGCTGCAGGCCTGGAGGAGTACCACTATGATTCGTATCGATAAGGTCGTCAGACTTGAGATTGAGGGCGGCAAAAACCTGTTCTGTTTCAGGGAGGCCCGAATTGAGTTTCATCAGGGATGTGTCCATGCCATTGAAAGCGTCCTTCAAATCGGATATTTTTTTGTTCTTGCTTTTTAATGCGGACTTTATGGCTTGAAAAACCTTGACTATTGTATTATATTATCTGATGCCTTCTTGAAGTTCACGTGCTTTTTTCACCATCCCCAGCATTCATCCAGTCAATGTCTTCGCTAGGGAGCGCGGCATTTGCGCCCGCCTGCTGAAAGCCCGAATCTCAGGTAGGCAACGCTGGTAGCTGCATCTGTAAACTGCATCTTGGTGTCGCCAAGTTTCTGCGCCCATGTGGCGGTGGAGGAGTTGACTGCCTGCGTGGCTCCATTGAGGGCATTGACAAGGGCACCTTCGGATGCCGTTATAGCAACATTTAGTTTTTGGTCCATTGGAGGTTAGACTATGGTTGACATTGGTGATGCCATCGGTGAGGGAATGAAGTATGTCTTCAGTTTACTGGATTGGATATATGGCGGATGCCTGAAACCATTTGAAGATGATGACATTATGATTAGAAACAACGTCATCATTTGCATGTTCATCCTTTTTGTTCTTATCGTCCTTGACTTCCTGCGGGTAGGGCGAAAGTGGCGCAAGAAGCTGATAGGGGATTCGGAGTTCTGTATGTGTCGGCTCTATTGGCTGGCAATCCCCGTATGGCTCTTCGTATTCGGCGTGCTAATGGCCGCTGCCAATCTGATTACGCTTCTGTATTTGAAGGTATCGGGGGCAACGTATTATCCGCCCCAGTAGAAGCCAGTTTTTGAAGCGCGTCCATGATGGATTCGCGTGATTCAGGTCGGCGTGTGGAGCCGCCGCTTTTGCGGGCTGCTGCGGCGACCAGATGGAAGACCGCCAGATGATTTCATCCAGTGTCGCAGCCGACGTGGCACCGTTAAGGGAACTGATCAAGGGCACCTTCGGATGCCGTTATAGCAACATTTAGTTTTTGGTCCATTGGAGGTTAGACTATGGTTGACATTGCCGATGCAATTGGAAATGGCATTATGCATGTTTTAGACGGGCTTGACTGGCTAGCTGGAGATTGTTTCAGAGGGTATGCATACGATACGACACTGGCGCGTAACGGTGTCGTTATTTCCATGTTTCTCCTGTTCATCATTATCATACTTGACTTCCTGCGGGTGGGGCGCAAATGGCGCAAGAAGCTGACGGGGGATTCGGAGTTCTGGATGTGGCGGCTGTATTGGCTTGCAATCCCAATATGGCTCTTTGTCTTCGTCTTGATCCTGTCTGCTGTTAACATGCTCACTCTGCTGTATCTGAAGTGGTCGGGGGCTCCGTATTATCCACCCCAGTAGAAGCCAGCTTGCCAAGCGCGTCCATGATGGATTCGCGTGACTCAGGTCGGCGTGTGGAGTCGCCGCTTTTGCGGGCTGCTGCGGCGACCAGATGGAAGACCAGCGTGGCAGGGTACTGCCAGATGATTTCATCCAGTGTCGCAGCGGGCAGGACGGAGGCAACGGAGGCGACAATATCCGCCACCCATTCCGCCGTTCAGGGGGCTATCTTCGACTTCGTAAGCAAGATGGCCTTGCCTTTTTTCAGGGGCTGGATGATTTCCAGCCCCCTGAACGGCTCCTGGATGGATTCGACAAGGGCGGCGATTCCACCCTCTCCCGCCCGCATCATTTCAGTAACGCTCTGTTCCCCATGAGGGTAGGTTTCAAAAGCCGCAGAGCGGCTCAATCGCCCCAGCGGGGCGAAACATAGGATAGCCCCTGGTGAGTGCCCGCAGGGCGCGAACCAGGGGTAGGTGATTCCCCACGGCATCGCGCCCTGGAAGGGCGCAACTATTTCTCCTCCAATGTATTTGGCCGGCACTGTGGCGCCCCTCCGGGGCGCAAACATCTCCCCTTTCCAGCCCCAGGGTTCGCGCCCTGCGGGCGCTCACCCTGGGCTATCCTATGTCTCGCCCCTCCGGGGCAATTGCGTCCCCCTACTC
>JAFTAC010000153.1 GCA_017458805.1 Victivallales bacterium
AGAATAAAAGATGTATATGTTCTCATGGCTGTATCCTCCTGTCACTTGAGCACGTTGAGCGTGATGGGCTTCCAGATGCCGCCCGCATCGGCGGCATCCTGCACGCGGACGACGAGGACATTCTTCTCGCCCCATATCAGCTCCTTGGTGCAATCCACGTCAAAGGGCTTGTTCCAGCCTGCGAGGCCGATGTCGTGGCAGCCGAGATAGGTGCCATTGAGCCAGACCCACGCCGCCTCATCGACGGCTCCGAAGTTGAGTTCCACTGCGTTGGAGTCGATTTTCTGGGGGGCGGTGAATACAATGCGGTACCAGGCGAAGCCATCGTAGTCCTTGTAGCCGAGGTTCTCCCACCAGCCGACACCGATGTCGGCCCATGTTGATGTGTCGCATTCGAGGTTGTAGTAGCCCTTCTTGTGGCCCTCAATCTCCTTGTCCAGTATGAACTTCCATCCAGTCGTTGGCAGTTGGATGCTTTTGACGGTGGTGATGGAGTAGTCCCAGGAGGGGTTGTTGCGCAACAGCTGGATTTCACGCTGGAAGGGCCAGATGGCGGCGCTGGCAAGCTGACGCAGCTTGGGAGCGGTCTCGTGGGTGGAAACTCTCTCCAGAACCGCCGTGGCGGCGGCGCATTTCTTTGAATGCAGGGCAATCAATGCCTCTATGGCGCTTTTGCGCACCATGAAATCCTTGTCCTCGACAGCCTTGTCCAGAACATCAATGCTCTTTTCCTGCTTCTGTTGGTAGTACAGCCAGACGGCGCTGCGTCGGATTTCCTCATCGGGGCTTGTCAGAAACTCGACCGCTTTTTCAGGGTTTTCCGCAACTGTCTTCCTGTACTCCCGACGCATGGAAAAGGCCTCGGGGCCGCCGCAAAAAGCAGCACCGCAGAGTGCCATTAGCATTAGGATGCTCTTGAACTTTCTTTGGATTGTGAACATGTATTCTCCTTTTATGTAATGAGACAGAGGTGAAGAGGTAGTTGCCAATTACTATTTTAGCGTAAGCGTCGGTCGTAGTTGAAGAGGAAGGGTTGCTTTTCGGGGGCGGGGATGGAAGCGTAACCGTTGAGGTCGAGGACGAGTTCCGTTGCTTTGACGGCGGGATTCCGCAGGTTTCGCCAGTCGAAGGGGCGTGTGGGGCGCAGGATGGTAAGGTCGCCTACGTGCTCTGGCTGGAGGGTGATGCCCCGCGTGTCAGCAAAAGAGGAGTTTGCGAAGAGGGTGGGGAGCTTGGCGCGAGTGGTCATGAGGGCAGGGCGTCCAAAGACGGTGATGGAGAGCGGAACGTCGGCTGCCGCGCATAAATCCTGAAGTTGGTTCTTGTCGATTTCCTGGCTGACAGAGACGAGGCGGCAGCCGAGCTGATACAGCTTGCGAGCGGCAAGGGCGTTCAGGACGGCGAGGCCAGGCCCCGCTTCCATCGTGGCATGGCATTCGTAGGCAATCAGCCAGGTGTCCCAGCTGTTGACCTCGATGGTGCGGCCCGCTTGCACCAGCTTTTCGACAAGTCGCTTTATGGGGGCAGACTGGTATTCGTAGATGACCTGCGGGATGGAGGCGATGGCGCGGGGAACGCGGGTAATCGCATCTGCTATTCTTTCTGCCTCCTCCAGGCTTTGCGGGTTGCACTCAAGAATGCATGTCAGGTGGTTTGGCAGTGGAATGGTGCTGTCCCACGGTAGCCGTATGCGCGTTGGGGCACTGCCCAGGGGGCGCGAGTTGGAGGGGCAGGGGGATGGTGTCGCGGCGAGCAGAGGTTTCAACTCGGCTGGCAGTTCCAGGCCGCGAGGCATTCCATCGTCCTCTTTGGAGAGCGAACGCAGGAACGCGCCAAAGGCCTCCACAGCGTTGTTGACTGCGCTGCGGGGAAGAAGTTTTGTGGCAAGCTTCTGCGGAAGAGTGCAGGACACGGGGGATTTCACGGTGGCTTTCATCGCCTCCAGGGCTTCTGCGACAGTGCTTGCGCGCCGTGGGTTGGCGATGCGCTGCGGGGGGATGCGGTATGTGGTGGCCCTTTCGCCCTGGCTGAAGAGCCAGAGCGTGCCATGCTTGTCGTCCTCGCTGACGGCGATGGATAAGGTTTCTTCTTTGGGGACGTCGGCAATTTGGCAGGAGCATGAGGAGGCGATGCGTCCAGACACGGCGGTGAGGCCGTTTCGATCGCCTCGCAGGTAGCCGTCGGTCAAATCGCGTCCCGTGTAGTCGCCTAGGGTGAGGGCGTTCTGGCGGATTTCCTCTGGAGGGGCCGTGTGGTCCAGGACCTGGCGGTAAAGTGCGACGGCTTTCGATACCCAGGAGGCGGATTTGAGCCTCCCTTCGATTTTCAGCGAATCGACTCCTGCGTCGGCCAGGGACTCCACCCAGTCGGTGAGCGAGAGGTCGCGCATGGACATCGGGCGAGCCTCCACGCCGTCGGCATTTGTCCATGGTACACGGCATGGGCTGGTGCAGGCTCCTCGGTTACCGCTGCGCCCTCCACCCCAACTGGAGAGGAGGCAGCGCCCCGAGCTGCAGAAGCACAACGCCCCCTGCACGAAGACCTCTGTTTCGATGCCGTCGATGGCGGCTGCCGCGCGTATTTCGTCAAAGGATAGCTCCCGCGCCAAGACGACGCGTTTAAGACCTAGTCTTTTTGCGGCTATCACGCCCGCCGAGGAGCTCACGCCAGCCTGCGTGCTGAAGTGGAACTCCAGTCTCGGGAAGTATTCCTTCATGGCCAGCAGGGCGGGGTCGCTTATCAGGACGCCATCCACCCCGCACTCCTGTGCCAACGCCAGGGAACGGGCGGCCAACCCCAGTTCGCGCTGGCTAAGGGCGGTGTTGAGTGTGAGGTAGATTTTCGCATGGTTTCTCCGCGTACTCTGAAGGAGTGCGCTGTCAGGATGGGGCGTACAACTCTGTGGTTGATGAGCGTTTGGAGGTTCTTGCACGCTCCGTAAATGTGCGAGCTGCACGGCCTCGCGCAGTTCGTCGGGCTGGAAGTTCTTGGCACCGTTTCGGGCGTTGAGGTGCTTGAGGCCCAGGTAGAAGGCGTCTGCGCCAGCCTCCAGGCCAGCTTTCAGGATGTCCAAGCTGCCTGCTGGTGCGAGGATTTCTGGGGTGTGGGATTGGTTCATAGGAGGTGAGTCGGGGTAGTCAGGCCGCACGGCTTGGCTAACATAATGCATAAAACGAGTTGTGTTTCATGGTAGGTGGATGTTGGTGGGCAAGTGGTGCTGTTATGACTGCGGCGAAAATATAACGGGGTTTCCTTCGTAATACAAGACTGGAATGTTCAGGATTTCAGCCAGCTTTTTGGCATCTCGGCTTAATGATTGAAAATCCTTGGTATATAGGATATTATACCTACTGTTGTCTTGCGCGATTGCATTCAGCTCGAATGCTTCAGTATAGGGGGGCATTGACTGTTCCAAAGCTACCTTTTGGGCTTTGGCGTTATTATATACCCTAGGGAATATTTGGCGGTTTAGTTCCAGGTGATGAAGTCTTGTAAAGGGGAGAGAGTTTTCAGGATTGAGCCCTTGGGGATAAAAGACTTGTGAGGACAAATCAAAAAATGGGAAATCGCGGTCGTCGTTGACATAGTGTATTCGGGTTGATAGCAAGGAGAGCAGCGAGAAGACAATTCCTACGAGAAAAAACAATGTGAGAATTGATGATCCTTTCATAAGTGTAGAAAAAAAGTTCGGAAGATAAATGATAAGCGCAAGGATGCAAAAAGGATAAATAATATACTCGAAATAACGGCTGACTCTGCGTATGAGGGATACCGTAATGCTGGACTTGGAGAAGGCTAGATGTTCATCCGCAGGAGTGTATGCTTTCCTGCTTTTGGGATTGTCTAGAAAAGGTACTAGACGTTGCCACCCATCGAAAATAGGTAGGTTCAATAGGTTAGCCAGGGTGGTTGCATCCGGCAGGAATGAAGTGGTGTTTTTGAAGCTGTACAAATCATGCCCTGTGGCAAGGAATGGAAAACGTTGACCATCCTTGGCGACAAGGTTAATTTCAAATGATATTTTGCTTTCATTCCATTTGAGAAATCTGCCATATTTAGATGTTACAATGGATTCATTGCTGATAGGAAGCAGCTCGATGTGAGTAAGGTTTATCAGAGGAATACTTGTGTTTTTGTATGTATCATTGTAGGGGTGAAATGTTTTTGTGGACAAAAATATTATCGGCTTATTGGGTTTGGCAAAGAAGCGTGCAATACCTTTGAAAAAGGTTATGATTACGTGGATTGCAAGCCCAAGTAGGAATATGATGCCACTTCGAATGATGAGTTCATATAGAAAATCTGATTTACCAGGGGGTATACGGCATAGCAAGAGAATGGTTAGTGCCAGATGATCAAAGAAACAAAGCTGGATGAATGGAAAAAAGAGGAAGCCATCAAGGATTGTGATGCGTCTTTTGTTTCTTGTAGTAATGACATTATCATCAATAATAAGGCTTGTATCTAAGTTTATCTTGCTTAGCGGGGTGCTCATTGACGGCATCTGAGAGGAGACTGGTGTTTGGGGCAGGGGAGGTGTGGCAGGTGAATCGGAGGAAGAAAGGTTGGTTTGTGAAACAAGACTAGTTGCGGATGAGTGAGGTTGGAGTTCCATTGAATCGTATAGTGGAATATTTAGGGCAGTGCTCAGTTTGCGGGCATCCTGGCGCATGATATCAATTGCATCCTGCGCACAGGACAGCGTGATTCTATTTTGTTGCCTTGACGAAGCCGAGGTAGTCGAGGTTCATGCCTTGGTCGTCGGTGTTTTCGAGGGTGATGGTGTGGGAGCCGGCTTTGAGTGGGAGGGCGAGTGGCTGGCCTTTGGCGGAGGCCGTGAAGAGAGTCCAGTCGAAGGGGCGGTCGCCGAAGCCGCCGTTGGCGACAAAACGGAAGACGCCGAGGGGCTGGCCATCGATGGTCAGCTTGCGGGATACGACATTCGGGGTGCAGTAGCGCACGATGAAGTGGTAGGTGCCGTCGGCGGGGACGGTGACATTCCACGTCAGTGTATGGCCTGCATTGTCCCAATGGGAGATGGCTTTGCCGCGGACGCCCTTTTTGTCGTCGCGGATGCGGACTTCGCCGCCCGTTTGTGCAGTGAAGGCCTCTGCTTCGGCGAAATAGCCTGTCGGCGTGGTGTTTTGTGTGAACCAGAGCAGCACTTGCCCATTGAGGCGGGTTCCATTGTCGCAGAGCAGAGTGAAGCGGGCAGTTTTGGGGGCTCTTTTGGATGCTTTCAGCGCGATGTGTTTCACCATGCGTTCTCCAGGCTTCAAATCCACCTCAAAAGAGGTGAGGTCAGCTTCAACGCCTTCTGGCAGGGCAATGGTGAGCATGCCTTTCAAGGGAGCGTGTCTGGAGGCCACGACGACGAGTTGCAGGCAGTCAGGCGATAGGCTCTTGCCGTCGATGAATGTTCCATTTAGATTGGGGGCTTCGGATTCCAGGTCGTATGGCAATAGAGCCTCCGACGGGTATCCCATGGCGTTGGCGGCCATGCGCATACGGTAGTTGTGTTCCTGCATGAGGCATGGACGGCGGTCCATCGCGGGCAAATCGGTGGTATAGACGCGGAACTCGCCAGGAACGGGGGAGGCGATGATTTCCTCTCGCCAGTCGCCGATGATATCGACTGGCAGAATCCTGCCGCCGAAGATGTGGCTTGAGACGGGACCGCCGTTGTGGTCGGTGATGCGGCTTGAGAGAATCTCCTTCTGCAAATCCGCGTCCCAGTAGATGGTCCAACTGCCGAAGCGGTAGGTGGGAGTCGTGGTGTTTTCCAATTGATCGCCCGTCGAGGTCAGAAGCCAGCCCTTAACGAGACCGCGCTTGTTGGTACCAGGTTCGAGGATATGCATGTCGCCCCCTGCGACCTCGGCTCCTGGGTATAGCGGGTCGATGTCGGCGACCTGGCCCTTGCCATCGACGTGGTTCGTCGGCTCGTCCAGCTCCCAGTAGAGCTGACCCGTCTTGGCGTCGGCCATGCAGAGCCCCCCTTTTTTTTGCGCAGTCTCCACGTTCCAGGCGACCTGGAGGCCAGGCTTGTCTGGCATCAGCTTGCCGAAATAGACGCCGTCGGGGTGGCCTTTGCCCGTCGTCCACAGGGGCATTCCATTGTCGTCGATGACGGCACTGCCGAGGACGATCTCGTCGCGTCCGTCCCCATCGACGTCCAGCGCGTAGTTTGTGTGTGCTCCTTGTCCCTGCCATTTGCGGGTGAGTTCCGCGTTGTCGTAGCTCCAAAGGCGCTGGAGCTTGTCGTTGACCAGCTGCCAGGTTTCGATGGCCATATTGTCGTAGGTGCCGCGCAGGATGCAGACGCAGGGGGTCTTGCCGTCCAGGTAGGCGATGCACATCAGGTTGCGGGCAGCAAAATGATAGGCTCCCTTGCCCTCGTTTCCGAAGAGCTCGCGGCTAATCCAGGGGGCGCGGTCGATTTCCCTGCCCGTCATGCCGTCAAGCACGACAAAGTATTCTTCGCCTGAATAGACGTGGCCATCTGCTTCGCGATGGTCGCCAGAGCTGATTTTCGTGATGACCTCGGCCTTGCCGTCGCCGTCCAAATCATATACGCAGTAGGGGGAGTACCAGATGCCCTGCTCGATGTCCCATCCCAGGTCAACCGTCCAGAGGCGTGTGCCGTTGCTGAGAAAAGCCTCCAGCTTGTAGGTGTCAGGGGATTTGTACCACACGACGTTCCATGGGTCGATGTTGGTGGCAGGGTGCTTGACGACGAAGTCGTAGGTGCCATCACCGTCCAGGTCGCCGATGCCGACCTTTTGGATTTTCGCCTTTGGGTTGCTCAGCTTGTAGGATTTGTAGGCGTGGTCGCTGTTGGTGTCGCGCTTCCAGACTGTCGCTTCGCCAGGTTTGCCTCCGTTGCTTTCGCAGACGATGTAGGTTGCGCCATCAACGGGGCTTTTGTCCAGGAAGTCGCAGGTCTGGCGGATGGGGGCGTCGTTGAGCTTCGTCTCTTGTCCATTAACTTTGCGGAAGAGGTCGAAGGCGGCGTCTGGGGCGTCCTCCTTGAGCAGACGCCATGTCACATAGACGCCGTCATCTGTTTCCTGCGCCACGACGCCCCGCCCGAAGGGCTCCATGATGCGTTTTGTCGCATGGCCCTTGACGAGTGGCTTCTGTTCCATTACCTTTGGAGTAAACGCTTCTAGGGTGATGCAATCGACTAAGAAGTCTGTTTCTCCATTTCCGACGAGGCGCAGGTTGATGGCGTCGATTCCGTCATCGACCTCGAAGAAGCCTTTCACGGGCTTCCATGCATTGGGGGAGACAGGGAAGTTGTGGCTTGCTGCAGCGTTCCAGGTGACGTGCTTTCCATCCTTGTAGCCGACGAGTTGCATTTTCGCGTTTTCGACTTTGCTGGCTTTTGTCCAACAGCG
>JAFTAC010000154.1 GCA_017458805.1 Victivallales bacterium
AGATTGACGAGGTCATTGGTCGTGTCAAGGAGACGGAGGAGATGATGCGCTGCCTGAACCGCAAGAAGAAGAGCGCACCCCTCCTCATTGGCGCGCCAGGCGTCGGCAAGACGGCTGTGGTGGAGGGCCTTGCCCGCCGCATCGCACTGGGAGATGTCCCTGGCATTATGAAGGACATCCACATCTATAGCCTGAATGTCAACGGCTCCATCTCGGGGGCCAATTGCCGAGGCGACTTTGAAAAGCGCCTGAACGACACCTTTGCGTTCATCGAGAAGCAGCCCAATGCCATCCTGTTCATCGACGAACTCCACAGCTTCCTCAATGCCGACAAGGGATCGGGAAGCAGTGGCGGGGATGCCATCAAGCCTGAAATCGCCAGCGGAAGGCTGCGCTGCATCGCCACGACCACGGAGGAGGACTACCGCAAGTTCATCGCCCCTGACAAGCCCTTTGCCAGGCGATTCCAGGCCATCCAGATCTCCGAGCCGTCCCCTGAAGACTGCGTGCATATCCTCAACGGCATCAAGGGCCTCTATGAGGAGCACCACCACATTCATATTCAGGAGAAGCAGTTGAAGCGGATTGTTGACCTTAGCGTCAAGTATCTGCCCAGCATGATGTTGCCGGACAAGGCTATCGACATCCTCGACACCGTCGGCTCCAAGTACCGCCTGCACTCGAAGGACAAGGAAATCCCCGCCGAGGAGAACAGCACGCCCGATGCAACCTGGGCGGAGGTGACCAATGAGGACATCGACGCCGTGGTCTGCTCCATGGCCAAGCTCCCCTCCATCCCCAGCGTCGATGGCAGTGGCAACGACAACGACTTCGCTGAAATGGCCACGCTGGAGGACAAGCTCAAGTCAAAGGTCTTCGGTCAGGACCAGGCCGTCAAGGAACTGGTCCGTGCGCTGAAAATCGCCAAGACGGGTCTGAAGTCCGACCGTGCGGGCACCCTGGGCAACTTCTTCTTCGCAGGACCGACGGGCGTGGGCAAGACGGAAATCTGCAAGAGCCTCGCCGAGGCGATGCACATGAAGCTGGTGCGCTTCGACATGTCCGAATACCAGAGCGACCAGATGCTGACCCGATTCGTGGGCAGCGCCCCTGGCTATGTTGGCTTCGAGGGCGGCGGCCAGCTCACCAATGCCGTGCGCGACAACCCCAACTGCGTCATCCTGCTGGACGAGATAGAGAAGGCGCACAGCGCCATCCACAACCTGCTCCTGCAGGTGATGGACGACGGTGAACTGACGGACAGCCGCGGCTTCAAGACCGACTTCCACAACGCCATCATCATCATGACCTCCAATGCAGGATGCACGGAGGCAAGCGCGAAGTCTATGCGGCTGGGCTTTGGCGCCAGCCAGTCCAGTAGCTTCGACGACAGCATCATCCATTCAGCCATGAAGAGCGCATTCAGCCCCGAATTCCGCGCCCGCCTGACGGCGAGCGTCGTCTTCAACGAACTTGGCGACAAGGAGATGGGGCAGATTGTCGATTACAAGTTCAACGAAATCGTCAAGCAGGCCTCCACGCGCGGCTACTCCGTCAAGTTGACGGACGAGGCACGCAAGAAAATCGTCGAGAAGGCGTTGGAGGCGAAGCAGGGTGCGCGTCCAGTCGATAAGATCCTCAACGAAACCGTCCGCGCTCCTCTAGCCGACCTGATTGTCGCCTCGGGGAAGCAGCGCGAGTTCAGTCTGGTGCTCAAGGAAGACCAACTATCAATGGAGTAATGCGGTGATATGATCATCGGCATCGACATCGGCGGCACCAAGTGTGCGGTCGCCAGGGCGGATGACGCTGGCACCATCCAGGCCACCAAAACGTTTCGCACGACCACCTGCCAGGAGACGCTGGAGAACATCATGGCGGCGGTGGCGGAACTGGCTCCAGGCGCTTCGCCGCTGTTCGGGGTCTCCTGCGGAGGCCCTCTGGATGCCCAGAAGGGCATTGTTCTTTCACCGCCCAATCTTCCTGGCTGGGATGGCGTTCCCGTCACACAGATGCTGACGGAACGCTTCGGCGGCAGGGCGCGCCTGATGAACGATGCGAACGCTGGTGCGCTGGCCGAATGGAAGTTTGGCGCAGGGCGCGGTACACGCAACATGGTGTTCCTGACACACGGCACAGGCATGGGAGGCGGCCTGATACTCGATGGCCGTCTCTATGAAGGCACCACGGGCGATGCTGGCGAAGCTGGCCATATTCGAATGGCACCAGATGGACCGCTTGGCTACGGCAAGCCAGGTTCCTTCGAGGGCTTCTGCTCAGGAGCGGGCATCGCCAGGCTGGCTAAAGGGCGCATCCCTGGCATGCCAGAACCCACCGCAAAGGAGGTGGCAGAGGCAGCCGAACACGGCTGTCCCGAGGCAATTGCCGTCATGAACGAAAGTGGAATGTGGCTGGGCAGGGCCCTTGCCATTCTTATTGACATTCTGAACCCCGAGATGATTGTCCTCGGGTCGATTTTCATGCGCAGTGGCCATCTATTGGAAGCGGCCATGCGGCGCGAACTTGAGGCGGAGGCATTGCCGTCGGCCCTGGCAGCCTGCCGCATCGTCCCTGCGCAACTCGGCGAGCGGACTGGCATCATCGCCGCCGTCACCGTGGCCTTGGAGGCGTTTTTGAATGGGGGCGCGCCTGTGGCGTAGCCGATGCGGCGCAGCACGGCCCCGGGGCTTCCATGTGCGCGCGTTGCGCGCACCCGCTGGCTTGGGCTCCCAAGTGTGCAAAGCTCCCATGTGTGCTTGTTCGCTACCGTGCCATCGTCGTCCTGATAGCGCGCCCCTTCAGGGCGCGCGCC
>JAFTAC010000155.1 GCA_017458805.1 Victivallales bacterium
CATCCCGCCGACAGGTGGCCTGCACGTCCACACGCCGACTCTTGACCAGACGGGCAAGAGGTACTTTGCTGTGGTCTGCCGCGATGCAGACAAGATAGTTGGTTTTGCGGCGATGAACGACCCCATTGAGGTGGTGGCCTCGCCAATCCAGCCCATTCGACTAGGCACAAAAGAATGGGGACGGGGTTCCTGCAAAGGGTTGCCGCTGGTGGTGTCGCTCCACGGGCGTGGCGGCGGCGTGGGGGTGGACAAGCAGGGCAAGCCTATCGGCACGCACCTGCTGTTTGCTGACAGCACGGTTGCCTGGCGTGAAGGCATCCCCTTCAAGTTCAGCCTTTTCCGCAATAGTAGATTTGTGGAAATGCGTCTCAACGACCGCGTCTGGATAGGGCGCGTCATGGAGGCAGGCGAGTTTTCGGACAGCCGCGACGAGGTGCCTGCCATCTCCACCTTCTGGTATGGCTACAGCCCCTCCATCGCCACCTCCATACGCGGGCCTAAGTTCGTCTGCGACAACTACACTGAGCGGCTGATCCTGAAGCTCGTCCACTGGGCGCAGGATTATCTGGGTACGGACCGCAACAGGACCTATCTGACGGGCGGCTCCATGGGAGGCACGGGAAGCATCCAGTTGGCAACACACTACCCGCAGGAGTTTGCCGCCATTTTCGCGCATGTACCCATCTACAGCTATACCTTCAAGAAGTCGAAGGTCAATGGCAACACCTCCGTCTCGCGTATCATCTGCACGACGGGGCGTTTCACGGCGAAAGACACGCCGACCCTCCCCGATGGCACGCCGCTATTGGATGTCTTGGACGGTGCAAAGAACATCGCGCACCCTGAAATCGACTTCCCGCCCATTCTCGCCACCAATGGGCGCATGGATGGTTCCATGCCCTGGGAGAATAATCCGCCTTTCTTCAAGGCGGCGCAGGAGGCGCGACAGGCTTTTAGGGTGGCATGGAACAATGGCGACCACAGCACATGCGGCAGAATGCTTCCGTCAGACTTGAAATACACCAATGATGAAACCCTGTTGCGTTATCGCCTGAATGAATGCTACCCAGCCTTCACCAACAGCAGCACCGACAAAAACTACGGCAATGGGGACCCTGCTGACGGTGACCTCGAAGGTTGGCTCAGCCGTGGCTACAAGTGGGTTCTCAAGCAGGACACGCCCAACAGCCTGGAGATGGAACTCACTGTTTCCTACCCAGGCATCACCTATCCTGTCACAACCGACATCACCTTCCGTCGCCGCCAGCAGTTCAAGCCTGCTGCTGGCGAAACTGTCAACGTCCTCATAGATGGCGAAAAACGCTCCATCTCATTGGACTCCAACGGCTTGTTGACCATCTCCAAAGTTGTCTTCCCCGATGAGAAGCCGTTGAGGATAGTTTTTAGTCGATAAGTTTATTGGGCTATAAACTCAGCAGATTGCGGTCATACTTTTCATTGCCGTAAGTAGAGGGAATGGACCAAAGGACGGAGGGGAAGCCCCTGCGCCCCCGCTGGCTGTGCTGGGCGGAGCCCCAGCGCATCTGCACGCGCCCGACGGGCACCGCTACACCCAGATGGAGAAGGTGTTGCCTTTGGGAGCTCCGAACATGGAATCGGCGGCGGACTGGAAGTCGCAGACAGGGAAGGCTTCCAGCAATTTACCGTTCTGAAGGATTTCCGCATCCCAGCAGCCCCAGCAGACCTCGTTGGGGCGTGGGGTTAATTTAAGGGAGAGGCCTGGTTTTCCATTGACGGTGTCGGGGCTGTAGAGCTGGTCGGGCTTGGCGCCTGCACGGCAGGCACGGGCAAGAACGAGCGGACCGCGCATCATCGTGGCCGCCATGGTCTTGCGGTAGTTGAGGATGACGGAGTCATGTGGGGCCATGGGAACGCACTGGTAGCGCTTGTAGGGCCAGCCGTTCGGATCATTGGCATCGGCTGCGATGTTTTCCGTGGAGCGATGGACGATGCGGGATGCCATGTCGAATTGCAGTGTATAGACGTTGCCGTCTTGGGAAACGTCCATTTTCGGACACCAGCCTGGCTTGCGGAAGCGCACCTTTGCGTCGGGCGAACTGACGGTGACGGTGACAGTGTCGCCGACGGGGTAGTTGCCGCGAATCACGAATTTGACGCCATCGAGAGTGGCGGTGGCATCCTGGTAGAAGTTGACCTGGAAGGTGCCTTGCTGGTCGCTGGAGACGGTGGCGGCTGCCATATCCATGTAGGTGCGCGGGGCGTTGTTGACGCAGCAGTGGTTGTAGGCGCAGTTGCACTGGAAGTTGGGTTCGTGGCGTGTGGCTGCGCGGATGGAGAAGGCCGTCCAGGAGCCGTCGCGATAGACGCCTGCCATAAAGGCGTTGAAATAGGCCAGCTCCATATAGTCCAGGTATTTGTTGTCTCCCGTGATGAGGAAGAGGTCGTAGGAGAGGCGAATCCAGTGGATGGTGTCGCAGAGCTCCGTGGCTGCGTTGGGGTAGTGGGCAGCGCCAATGAACTTATCGACAAAGCCGACGTCCCACATCGGGTTCATCTCGCTTTGGGCGAGGTTTTCATGAATGGCCGCGACGGCGTCCAGGCAGCGTTTTTCGCCCGTGACGCGGTAGTATTCGAGCAATCCGTCAAGACAGCTCATCATCTCATAGCTCTTCGCCCAGAAGGATGCATTGGGGTACCACTGCCAGAGTTCCTTGCCGTTGAAGGCATTGCGGAGGAAGTTTGGTCCCTTGCCGTCCTCTCGGTCCCAGTCTGGTATCATCTCCGAGGCGTAGTCGAGGTATTTCTGGACACCCGTCTCTTCGTAGAGCATGAGGAGGGGCTTGAGGAGGGACATGGAGGCGACGCCCATGATCTGGTCGTTTCCCGTGATGTAGAGCGGGATGTTCTGCCTGTGCATCATGTCGATGAGCTGGTCCATCTGGCGTTTCACGCTGTCGAGGATTTCCTGGTCGTGGGTGACCTTTGCGACCATCAGCATGGCCCACATGATGTACTTGCGGTTCCAGATGTTCCAGAGGCAGTGCCATCCAAAGGATGGGTTCTCGTCCATCATCTTTCCAGTCACCTCGTTGAAGGCGACTCGTTCCTTGTCGGTGTAGGAGCCGAGGTAGCCGTCAGGGTCCTGGAAGGCCATGAGGCGATGTGATTCCTTCTGGATGAAGTCGAGGAGCTCTGGATCTTGGGTATAGTCCGCGACGCGGGCCGCGCTAAGCATGAGCTTGCCCCAGAATTCGCCGCGCCACATGCCGCCAGCGGGCATGCCTTCGTCATCGTTCCGCAATTCGATGGGAGTGCGGGCCTCGGCGAAGATTTCAGTTTTTGCGAACTCCGAGAGGACACGATGGGTGAGGAAACGGTTCATCTTAACCGATGGAATCCCTTCCAGACGGACATCCTTCAGGTTGCATTCGCGGTATTTGTCTAGTATCATGTTAGTCTTCCTGCAGGTCAGAGGGCTTGAGAACCCGTTTGATGAAGAGGTACTTTTGAGTGCGCTCAATGGCATTGGCGGAGATGTTTTTGGCAAAAATCCCCCATGCATTGCTGAAGAGGGCTTGTTCGTGAAGGATAAGCTCCCTGAATTCGTTTTCAAGCTCCTTCTGCCTTTTCGCAGTCTCGCCTTTTGGCAGGTCAAAGATGTTGATTAGGGCATTTTCCGTGTCGATTTCGGCACTGCAGAAGTGCGGTGTTTCCACGACGCGGTTTTTCAGGAACTTTTCCTGTCTTTTATAGAAAACAGCACCCAGGTGCTGATCGCGGCTCCCGATTGTTTCATCGGTACTCCAGTTTAATGGGTTGATGACATAGCCGCCTGGGGTGCAATAGGTTTCCTCTAGCGGGATGTCGGGCATGCGTGTGTTGATGACGGCGACAACTCCAAGGTCAAGGCGCCCCATTGCTGGAACTAGGTTATTCTTTTTGAAATCCTTTCTGATGCGTTCGGCGGTTAAGCCGGGAATGCCGAATAAATAGACTGCAAGCAGCCCTTGGTCGGCAGTAATCTTGGGACACTGACGAAGTGCCTCGTACAGGATTACCGCACCTTGTTCACAGCCAACAAGGAAAAAGGGGCGTTTGGCTTTGTGATAATTAGCCATGTAGTTTTGAAGTGCCTGCACCGTAAAGCGGATGGCGACATTCATTGGTGTGTTCGTAAAATAGAAATCCGTCAGGATTTCCCTGTTGGCATTGAGAAGCTGGGTGTACTGTTCATAATCCAGTTCGGGCACGAATGGCGCGAAAATTCGTACTCTTTTGCCGAATTGCCGTTGGTTTTGAAGCGCGACATAGTTGTGGACATCGTGCCCTACAGAGCCGCTGAGCCAGTTGAAATAGTAGCCGGGCAATTTGGCGATTTGCGTGGGGTAAACAAAGAAGATATCGTAGTCGCTCGCAAAAATCGGGATGCTGCTGTCCAAGACGGCCCAGTTCTTTGGGTCGTCATAAAAGTAATCGACCAGAGGTATGTTTTGAGAAAGGTTACTCTGGCATCCATTCATTAAGAGGAGTAAGAGAATGCCGAAAAGAGCACTTTGAAGTAATGAGTTTTTTGGGGGGACTTTCATGATGGACGATTCTTCCTTGTCAAGCAATATGAGTACAGGCAAATGTCTCGCATACCCTATTAATTTATTATAATTTCGTCCTAATTCAAAAAGGAATGCTTCAATTTCTAGAAAAAAACTGAAAATGGCATAAAAACATTGGTGAGAAGGGAAGAGACTATCAAGGGGTGTTGCGTAAAGGTAGCTTTTACGCCACTTGAATGATTACGTGAACATTAGGTTATTTCAAGTATATCGTATTGAAAAAGGAGATTGCGTTGCTATATTAAGAAATGCATGATTCCAAACTTGAATAGGGCGTAATTGCAAGCAACTTTTTGCAATCGCTTTACAGGAAAAGAGATATGATGATTGAAACCCAGGAAGATCAATCTTTGTTATTGCAGAGCAAGCAGCCTTGTCGCTTGTACCTGTACGGTCAGAACCCACAGTATGTATCTACGTTGAAGAATAACTTTGCGGGAATGAAAATACCGCTTGTGGTGGGGGAGATGGGGATTGAGGTATCTTCTACTGACACAGTGAATGAAGGGCTAAGTCTGGTGTTGACGAATTACATTCATGCAATTGTATTCGAGCTCAGCACTGATCCTGTCCGGGGGCTGCATTTTCGTGAGAAGATTCGTGAGGACGAGGCAAAGAGGGCTCTTCCTATCCTGTTCATCATGCCAGAGAACTACTGGTGTGATGTGGATTTACTTGGAAAAGTCTATGAGGATCCATATTCCTTTGCCTTGCCTGATAGTGTCGATTTCAAGACACTATTTACGAAGTTGAAGACCAGCATTAATTTCGAGATGCTTCATATCTATAAGAATCACTTCGACCGCAACATGCACTTGGCCCATCATCTCCAGCAGACCATGCTTCCACCATGGGTCTATTTGGGGAAGAGCTATGAGTTCAGTACGTTTTATCTTCCCCATAATGTTGTTGGCGGTGATTTAGTTGAATGGTTTCCTTTGGACGATGAACGTGTGTTATTTATATTCGGAGACATTTCTGGCCATGACACATATTCAGCATTGGCGATGAGCACAGTCCACTCCTTTGTTAGTCATTTGATTGAGGTGGACAAAGAAAAAGCCCGAAGACCTTGCCTGATAGCCAATGAGATCCATGCATATTTCTGTCGTCATTTTGCTGGAATCGTTAGTTTGGCGGCGCTGATAGGCTATTTTGACTTTCGAAGCAATTACCTATGCTATTTGAATGCGGGATATGAGAATTTGATTTGCTTTGATTCGCTGACAGGGAAGACTGACCTGCTGAATCCTGACTATGGGGAAACAACTGGACTGACAATGGGTTCTTCAAATGGACTTTCTCTGCCGATGGCACAAAA
>JAFTAC010000156.1 GCA_017458805.1 Victivallales bacterium
ATCGGGCAGGCGTTGGTGCGCATCATCCCAGAAGCCAATGACTTTGACATCGAACACTCCAATGCGTTCCTCTATGCTGAGTGCAAGGCAAACAAGGGACTCATCCCCTGCCCCGTGGTCGCGCCTGACGCCATCGGCGACCTGGGCGGCGCAGAACACCAGGTGCAGGCAGCCATCGCGGCAGGCGCGGGCGCGGCGGTCCTCCGCCCCGGACCAGACTACTGGACGGCGGAACCATGGGTGTGCAAGGACATTATGACGGCCCTTGGCAAGCACAAACTTCCCGCCTACACAGCGGAGCGTCTGATTCCCGTGGCACAGTTTGCGCGGTTGGCAGAGGCATACCCCGAGACGACCTTCATCTACGCGGAACTGAACTACCGCGCCCTTCGCACCTATATTCCGCTGATGCAGGAGTTCCCCAACGTCTATCTTACCATCGGCTGCAACTTCAACTTTCACGCGGGCTTCCAGCTGATCGCGGAGAAGGTGGGGGTTGACAGGCTGCTGTTCGGCAGCGGGCTTCCGACCTCCGAACCCTGCGCGGCCATGAGCGAACTCATCTACTCGGGCCTGGACAAGGCTAGCATCACGAAAATCGCATCAGGCAACTTCAAGAAACTCATGAAGGGGATACGCAAATGAAAGATATAGAACGTCTTCACAAGGGGCTTCCATTTCCGTTCGAGGCCATTGACATGCATGCCCACATTGGGCGCTACAGCCACGCCATCCCCGACTTGAGCGTCGCTTCGCAGGTGGCTGTGATGGATCGCCTGGGCGTGAAAAGCACCACGGTGAGCCACATGCAGTGCATGTCGTGGGATGTCACCTGGGGCAACGACGAGGTTTACAAGGCGATGAAGGAGTTTCCAGGCAGGATTCTCGGCTATGCATCAATGTTCCCCAAGAGCAAGGACTTCGTGGCGGCAGAGGCGAAAAAGCGTGTGGAACAGGGCTTCACAGGCTTCAAGTTCCACAACAGCAATGGTTTCGCGTATGACGACCCCGCCTACGAGCCAGCCTGGGAGCTGGCGGAGAAGCACCACCTTCCGATGCTTTACCACACCTGGGGCCTCCCAAAGGTGTTCGAAGAAATCCAAAACGTTGCGCTGAAAGTGCCTAGTGCCTACATCCTGATGGGGCACAGCACGGCCACCAAGTGGGACGAATACATCGCCTTCGCGAAAAAGGCGCCGAACATCCGTCTGGAGCTCTGTACGAGCTCCGCCCCGCTCGGCTCAATCGAATATCTGGCGGCGGGCGTCGGGGCGGAGAGAATCGTCTGGGGAAGCGACTGCAACTTCTACAGCATGGCGCAGCAGTTCGGGCGCATCATCGGATGTACGCTTCCTGAAGCCGACAAGCGGAAAATCGCCGCCGAAAACGCCCAGGCCATCCTGGCCGACAGAAAGTAAGATTTCACCCAAAGGCTCTAACATATTATGACACAACTAACCTTTTACAACTCCCTCTCCCACTGGCCAGAAGAGTTCAAGCCCATCGAAGAAGGCAAGGTCGGACTCTACACCTGCGGGCCGACCGTCTATAACTTCGCACATATCGGCAACTTCCGCTGCTATATGTTCGAGGACCTGCTCAAGCGCACCCTGCTCTATTTCGGCTACAACGTAAAGCATGTGATGAACCTGACCGACGTGGACGACAAGACCATCCGCGGCTCCCAGGCCGCCAAGATGCCCCTCACGGAGTTCACCCAGCAGTACAAGGACGCCTTCTTCAAGGACATCGCCACCCTGCGCATCATCCCCGCCGACATCTATCCAGCCGCAACCGACCACATCCCCGAGATGATTGCACTCATCCAGAGGCTCTTCGACCTCGGCATCGCCTACCAGGCGGAGGACAAGTCCGTCTATTTCTCCATCGCCAAATGGCCGAAGTACGGGCAGCTCATGAAAATCGACCGCGACCAGATGCGCGTCGGCGTCCGCATCAAGATGGACGAATACGCGAAGGAATCCGTGGCAGATTTCGCGCTCTGGAAGGCATACGACGAGGCGGACGGCGACGTTGCCTGGGACAGCCCATGGGGCAAAGGACGCCCTGGCTGGCACATCGAATGCTCCGCCATGAGCGGAAAGTACCTCGGCAAGACCTTCGACATGCACTGCGGCGGCATTGACAACATGTTCCCGCACCATGAGGACGAAATCGCCCAGAGCGAGGCCGCCAACGGCTGCAAGTTCGTCAACTACTGGCTGCACTGCGCACACCTGATGGTGGATGGGCAGAAGATGTCCAAGTCACTGGGCAACTTCTTCACCCTGCGCGACATCCTTGCCAAGGGCTACAGCGGGCGTGAAATCCGCTGGGTGCTCATCGGTGCGCACTACCGCCAATCGCTGAACTTCTCGTTCAAGGCCCTGGATGACGCACGAGTCGCCCTGCAGCGCATCGACGCCGTCCTGCTGCGCCTGAAGGAGCTCTCCACCGCCGCTGATGCGGGCGAAGCCGAAGTCAAGGCAATGATTGAGGCGACCGACGCCAAATTTGCCGATTCGCTGGCGGAGGACCTGAACATTTCAGGCGCCCTCGCAGCCATCTTCGACTTCATCCGCGACTTGAACCGCGCGATGGACGCTGGCAACCTCTCGGGCAAGGCCGCACAAGCCGCGCTCAAAGCGTTTGAGCACTACGATACGGTGCTGGCAGTCTGCCAGCCAGACGCCGACGCAGGCGTGCCAGCGGAAGTACAGGCCCTTGCAGAGGAGCGTCAGGCCGCCCGCAAGGCAAAGAACTACGCCCGCGCCGATGAAATCCGCAAGCAGCTGGATGCCGAGGGCTGGGTCATCGAGGACACGCCCAAGGGTCCACGCGTCAAACGCAAATAACATTCATGTCAGACCCCGTCATATTCTACAACCGCGCAAAGAAGTGTGAACAGACGGAGCTTATCCTAGGGGACAGGATGCTCCGCCTCGCCTACTCCACACCCGCACGGCATGTTTTGAGCTGGCCTCTCTTCGGGACGGCCCTCTTTTCACGCCTGCTGGGTTGGTACGCCAATAGAGGCCTCTCGAAGGGACGCATATCACGCACCATCAAGGAGCTTCAGATGGATATGTCCGACTTTGAAATCCCCGAGGGCGGCTTCCGCTGCTTCAACGAGTTTTTCGCACGAAAGCTGAAGCCAGGTGCGCGTCCTTTTGCTCCAGAGGGTCTCTGCTCCCCAGCCGACTGCCGCCTGCTGGTCTTTCCCAAGCTGGAAGATGGTATCTGCATCCCTGTCAAGGGAGCGCAGTTCACGGTGGCAGAACTACTGAATGATGAACAGACGGCACAGCTCTTCAAAAGTGGAACGCTCTGCGTCTTCCGCCTGTGCCCCAGCGACTACCACCGCTACCACTTCCCTGATGACGGACGGCTTATTAAGAGCTGGCATCTGCCAGGCAAGTACCACTCTGTCAACCCGATTGCGCTGGAACAGCGCATCAAGGTCTTCACGACCAACGTGCGCGTGGTCTCCCTGCTGGAGCTGGCGCATTTCGGGCATGCGGCCTACATCGAAGTTGGAGCATTCGGCGTCGCCTCCATCACGCAGAGCTTCAAGGGAAGCGATTTTAAGCGAGGCAATGAGAAGGGCTATTTCACCTTCGGCGGCTCCACCATCATCATGCTCTTCGAGCAGGGCAAAGTCACGCTGGACGATGACATCCTCGAACGCTCCGCCAAGGGCATCGAGTGCCTCGTCAAGGCAGGTGAACACATCGGACACTAAGGAGGTTTTCACTATGAAGGTTTTGATTATGGGCGGGACTGGCTGGCTGGGCCACCACATCGCCAATGTTTTCGCCGAACAGAAGTACGATGTGACCATCCTCACACGCGGGCGCAAAAGCGAGTTCAATGATGAGCTTTCTGGCGTGAAAGCCATTGTGGCCGACAAAAACGACGCAGCCTCCATGCAGGAGATTTTCCAGACGCAGTACAGCGTGGTCATCGACAGTGTGCCTACCGTGACCTCCTTCAACAACGTCCATCAGTATGCGCGCAACCTAAAGCGATACATGCATTGCAGCTCCACAGGCGGCTATGCCCCCCTGCCCTTCATCCCCTGCGACGAGACCGCCCCCTACGGCGGCTTCAACCCAACGACAGGCTGGAGCCAGAAGCGTGTCGTCGATAACCTCGCCCTGGAGTACTTCCACAGCGAGGGCTTCCCTGCCACCGTCATCCGCCCCTGCTACATCACGGGACCTGGCAAGCTCCCCCTTGACAACCTCGGCGGGCGCCGCGACGATTTCATCAAGGACATCATCGAGGAGAAACCGCTCGACCTGCCCAATGACGGGCAGGCCCTCCTGCAGCCAATCCACGTCAAGGAACTGGCACGTTCCTTCTACCTGGCCTTGGAGCACCCCTGCTCCGTAGGGCAAATCTACAACATCACCCTTGACCACGCCCTGCCCCTCAACCGCTATCTGGAGGTCACTGCCGCCGTCTTTGACAAGAAGCCCGTCATCAACTACATGAGCGTCGAGGCGATGCTTGCCAAATACGGTGAAAGCATCAGCGAGAACGGTCTCCGCTTCCTCGCCACCCACATGTGCTTCACCAACGCCAAAGCCCGTCGCGACCTGGAGTTCTTCCCACGCTACACCCCCGAGGAGGCCATTGAGGAAACCGCCCTCTGGACGGCGATGACGCAAGGGTTGGTGTAACGACGGCTCCTCGCCGTCGAACCTTCGCAACTATGTGGATGTAAGCCCGCTTCGACGGCGAGGGCGCCGTCGCTACCCCATACCATGCCACACATCTTATTCTGCCTAGACTATTATCCCCCGCATATCGGCGGTGCGGAAGTGCTCTTCCGCAATCTTGCCGAGGGGCTGGTACGTGCCAACTGGGAGGTGGATGTAATCACGCAGCGCGTCGAGGGAAGCGTAGCGGAGGAGGTGAAAAACGGTGTTCATATACGACGCATCAACACTTTTGGCACACGTTACCTCTTTCCGCTTCTCTGCCTGCCAGCACTGTGGAAGGCATCGAAAAACGCAGACATCCTGCACTGCACCACTTTCGCCTCCACGCTGCCATCGTGGCTGGTGTCAAATAACCGCTTTCTAGAAGAAGACATGGCACCTATGCCTTTTAAACTGCCGCTGGTACTCACCGTGCATGAGGTGTGGGTGGGAAAATGGAAGCTCTTTTCCGACGCCTCCTGGCTCACCAACACCATCAACAACCTCATCGAGCGATTCATCTACTGGTTCAACTACCAGAACTACATAGCCGTCTCACACGCCACAGAGCGCGCCCTGGTGGCAATCGGAAAGCCAGCCGACAAGATCACAACCATCTACAACGGAATTGACTACAGCCACTGGAAACAAGATGACGAAGCTCGCGAAAAGCTCCGCAGGGAACTGGGGCTTCAGGATAGCTTCCTCTTCTTCTTCAGCGGGCGCCCTGGTCGCTCCAAGGGGCTGCCAACGCTCTTGAAGGCTTTTGCAGAGGTTGCCAAAGAGCATCCGCAGGCACGGCTGCTGGCACTGCTAAGCAACAACAAGGCAGTCGCCAAAGGCTACAAAGAGGCTCTGCAACTCGTTGCAGAGCTGGACCTTCAGGAGAAGGTCATCATCCACGAACCAGTCCCCTACGCAGAACTGCCTCACTACGTGATGTGCGCAGACACCGTGGTGGTACCCTCCCTCTCCGAAGGCTTCGGCTTCGCGGCAGCGGAAGCGTGCGCCCTGGAGCGCCCCGTCATCGCAACCGACAACGCCTCGCTCCCCGAGGTCGTGTCGGGGAAGGTGCTGCTTGTTCCACCACGCGACGTGGCCATGCTGGCGGAGGCCATGCGCAAGGCACTGCGGGACGAGTTCACAATAGTACCCCGTCGCGAGTTCACCAACGAGGAAAACATCGCAGCACATATACGCCTTTACAATTCACTCCTGCCATAATCCCATGCCAGAAACCACGCCATCCCATCGCATAGAGACAGCCGCCCTTCTTCTAGGGGCGCTGTATATTGCGCTTCAGGCATTTCCCGTGCCGCTGGGGCTGGGTGGGCGTGCCTACCTGTGCGATTTGCTGCTGCCATTAATGGCGATGGTTATGCTTTGGCAGTATATGGAAGGCGGCAAACGGCTTTTCAGCAGGGAGTGCTTTCCGACAAACGTTCGTTTTCTCTCCATGCAAGGGTTCCTGCTTCAATACCTGGTCTTCACCCTGGTCCTCACTCTTCTTCACGTTGTTGGCAATGGTCTGCTTGCTGTACGTGAAATGTATGAGTGGGGGGTGTTTTGCTACATGGGCATCCTCTTCCTCTTTTTCAGCAGACTGAAATTGGAAACCAAGCGGCTGGCTTTGTGCGGAGCGGTGCTTGTGGG
>JAFTAC010000022.1 GCA_017458805.1 Victivallales bacterium
GACCTCGCCGACCTCGCCTGGAGGCAGTGGGTTGCCGTCGTCGTCGATGATTTCGAGGATGCCCAGGTCGGGGGCGGGGTGTCCGCCAAAGCGCTGCTCGCACTCCGTGTAGGAGGTGGTCACTTCTGAGGAGGCGTATGTGGAATAGACGCAGCCAGGCCAGTAGTTTTCCAGCTTCTGGGCCAGCGGCGTGCGGGACATGTCGCGGTTGTGGAGGGATTCACCGATGCAGAGGATGTGCTTGATGCGCGTGATGTCGATGTGCTTCGCTGTCAGAAAGTCGGCGAGCTTTGCGACAAACGAGGGAACACCGACGATGGCGGTGACATTGTTGTTCTTGATGATGTCTGCGTGGCTGTCAAGGGTGTTGAGGCCGTTTCGGATGATGGCGCCTCCCAGCTTGACGGTGCCCATGGAGTAGGCGAGGCCTGCGATGAAGCAGCGGTCGAGCGTGCAGGTGATGAGGGCGGTGTCTTTGGAGGTCATGCCCGTGGAGCGGAAGCCCGTGGCGTCGCTGTAGGCGATGCGCTGCAAGTCGCTCAACGTGTAGATGATTTTGCAGGGGCGGCCTGTCGTGCCCGACGTGAATACGATGTCCGCGATGTCCTTCTGCTCGACGGCGATGAAGCGTTCGTTGTGTTCGTGGACATCGTGCTTGGTGGTCAGGGGCAGGGTGGCCAGTTCCTCAAGGCGTATGTCCCGATTCGGAAGATGCGCCAGTGCCTCGCGATAGAAGGGAGAGTGCTTCCTGCAATAGCGGATCTGCTCGTTGAGCAGTCTCTCCTGCTCCTTGCGGATAATCTCGGGCGATTGGAATGCAAGCGTCGTGTTGAGGTCAAAGGTGTGCATGGCAGCTATGGATGTAGCTCACGGTCCATCTTCTCGGTTTCCTGGGCGATGAGCGTGTGGAGGTGTTTCTTGAGGACGTATGCGGTGGGCATGTTGGCGTAGTCTTCAGGCAGGACTGGCGGCAGCCTGTGGACGAGGATGCGGCTGGTCTTGTGGAACTTGAAGGACCTGTCGGGGAAGGCTTCGTTGCCTGCGATGCAGCAGGGGTAGAGGGGCAGTTTCAGCTCCATTGCCAGCTTGAAGATGCCGCTGTGGAAGGGGTGCATCTGCGTGGAGCCCGAGCGCGTTCCTTCGGGGAAGGCGATGATGGAGACCCCCTGCGCGATGAGGTCACGCGCGATAGTCGGATAGCTTTCCAGCGGAGTTTGGGTGGCGTCCAGGTAGCCGCATTTGCGGGCGTTGAAGCCGAAGAAGGGGAGTTTCATGGGCCAGCCGTTGACAATCTGGATGGCCTCGATGCCGAAGGCTGCCATAAGGAATGCGTCCGTTGCGGCACGGTGGTTGCAGATGTAGATGCCGGGTGCCGTGGCTCCATCCGCCAGGTCGGAGTACTGCACACGCACAAAGGGGCGCAGGGCGATGTAGATGACCGCCTTCCCCATGTAGAGCGTCAGGAGGCGCATGTAGTGGGCGCACCGTCTGCCTGGGAGCATAAGCGTGATGCAGTAGGGCACGCTGATGACCAGCAGGTAGAGCAGGATGCAGATGCTCACAGAAAGATAGACGAGGAATGTGCGCACGGGGTAGGGCAGGGGGTATAGGCTGGCCGTGTGGTTGATATTATTGTTCCTTTGTGAGCTTCTCTTCCAACTCAGGGTGTTCCTGGACAATCTTTTCAAAGAGGTTGTAGATGTCGCCGAGGGTGCGTATCTGGAGAAGCTCCTTGTTGTCGCGCAGGGGAATGCCGAAGGTGTGCTGCAGGCCCGTGACGAGATCGACGATGTCCAGGCTGTCCAGTTCCAGATCTTCGAATATGCGTTTTTCAGGTGTCAGGATGGCAGGGTCCAGCTCGAATTTGTCAACAAAAACCTTGTTAATATGTTCAATAAGTATTTCGCGTGTCATTTGCAAGGAGGCTTAGATTTTCTTGATGATAAGTGTCGCGTTGACACCGCCGAAGGCGATGCAGTTCTTGAGGATGATGTTGGGGGAACGTTCCAGGGGCTTGCGGATGAGGTTGAGCCCCGCACATTCCTCGGAGGGCGCGGTCAGATTGGTGTTGGGGAGGATGAGCCCCTGGCTGAACATCTCCAGCAGGACGGCTGTCTCAAGGGCGCCCGAGGCCCCCAGCGTGTGCCCCAGCTGGCCTTTGAGGCTGGAGACGGGAACTGCGTCCCCGAAGAGCTCACGGATGGCGGTCGCTTCTTCGCGGTCGCCTGCAACGGTGCTGGTGGCGTGGGCGGAGACGTAATCGACCTCCTGCGGGGCGAGTCCTGCGTCCTCCAGGGCGAGCTTCATGCAGCGGACGATGGAGGCACTGTCCGACTGGCTGATTTGCGCTCCCGTGCAGCTTGTGGCATAGCCGATGATTTCGGCGAGGGGCTTGGCACCGCGGGCGATGGTGTGCTCCAGCGTTTCCACCGCCAGCAGGGCAGCACCTTCACCGCAGACGAGTCCGCAGCGCTTCGCGTCAAACGGGCGGGATATCTCCTCTGGTGCAAAGCCTGGCTCTTCGCCGAGGGCGTGGAGGAGGCGGAAGGATTCCAGCACGATGGGGGCGACCTCATCGCTGCCGCCCGCAAGAATCAGGTCCTGTCGCCCCAGAAGCAGTTGCTCGTAGGCAAGGCCGATGGACTGGAGCGACGATGCGCACGCGGAGCATGGCGATAGTTGCACTCCATTGATGCCCAGCATGTTGGCAACGTTGAACGCAGTCGAGTGGGAGACGATCTTGAAGAACTGGCAGGCCGACTGGTCGTAGAAGGAGTTGTTGACGATGGCCATTGCCGCCGCGTAGGTTTCCGTGGGGGAGCCCAAGGTGGAGCTGGCGATGCAGCCGATGCGTCCGCTGGAGAGTTCCTCCTGCGTCAGGCCTGTTTCCGCAATCAGTTGTCTTGCGGCCAGTGCGGCAAAGAGCGAAGATGGCCCCATGGAGCGGCGGTAGTGCCGCTTGATGGACTTGATTTGCTCTTCGGGCAGTTCAACGGAGGCAGCCACCACGCGGGGATTCCCCTGCATCTGCTCTGTCCAGTCGGGGCGCAGCTTGACAGCGCTTCGCCCAGCCAGAAGAGCCTGGAAAAGCTCCTGGCGGCTGAAGCCCAAGGCGCTTGTGACGCCTGCCCCTGTGATGACTACCCGTTGTTTCATTCAGCTATGCAAGGACGGCTGCAACTTTCTTGATGCCCTCAACGACCTTGGCGACGACCTCGAAGTCTGCGAGCAGGATGGGGTTGGTGATGAAGATGGAGTGCTGCGCAAGCCATTCTGCGGCAGGTATCTTGACGTTCTGCTCGTATTTGCGGCCAGTCATCTTCTCGAAGGCGGGGTCTGTCATCATGCCCATGTCGTTGAGCAGAACATAGCCGGCGGCGCAGGGAATGCCTTCGGCACAGATTGCCTTCAGGAACTCCGCCCTGTCAGTCTTGCCGTTCCAGATGAACTGGAAGAGGAAACCGCTGAGCGCGGTGATGCGCTTGTCGTCTGGGGGCAGGACGATGCCTGGCACATTGGCAAGGCCTTCCATCAGCATGCGGATGCTCTGCTGGCGGTGGGCGCACTGTTCGTCGAGCTTGTCCATCTGTGCGTCCAGGATGGCGGCCTCCCATTCGGCCATGCGTCCATTGGTGCCCATGACGGTGTTGCAGGCGACGTCCTCGCGCGCGCCGTGGACGCGGCCCGAGTGGTGGAACTGCCAGCAGTGCTTGAAGAGCTCCTCATTATTGGTGGTAATCATGCCACCTTCGCCGCAGGGCAGAACCTTGCTGCGCTGGAAGCTGAAGGCTGCTGCGTCGCCGAGGCTGCCGCAGCGTTTGCCTTCCCAGGCGGAACCATGGGCATGGGCGCAGTCCTCGATGAGCAGGATGCCATAGCGTTTTGCTATAAGGCTCAGCTGCTCCATGTTGCAGGGGTAGCCGCCGACGTGGACGGCGATGACGGCCTTGGTTCTGGCGGTGATGAGCGGTTCCACCGCCTCGGGGGCGATGTTGCCTGTGCGCCAGTCGATGTCCGCGAAGACGGGCATGGCGCCGACGTAGGCGATGGCGGAGACGGTTGCCGCGAAGGTGGAGGGGGAGACGATGACCTCGTCGCCGCGTCCGATGTTTGCGCCGCGCAGAATCAGCTCAATGGCCTGCGTGCCGCTGTTGACCGCGATGGCATGGGTGACGCCGATGTACTCGGCGAAGCGTTTGGAGAAGGAGAGGGCGAATGGGCCGAGGGTGCCCCAGTGGCTTGTCTCCACGACCTTCATCAGGTTCTCCTCTTCCTTCTTGCCCCACTGGGGCCAGCGCGGGAAGGTTCCAGTATAGACAGGGATGCCGCCGTTTATCGCAAGTTTTTCCATATTCTATGCCACCAGAGATTTCTTGATTTCGCCCGCGTTGGCGGCGACTTTCTCGAACGCCTCGACGATTTTGTCGGTGTCATCATCGGTTCCCAAGAGCGAGCTGTGGTAGATCCAGCAGCCCTCCTTGTAGGCGATGCGCTCGTTGTTCGGCAGGTTCGCCTTGGGGTTCTCGAAGGTGGTGCCTGTGAAGTGCTTGAACTCGTCGGAGTAGAGGATGCCCATCTCGTAGATGGGCTGGCAGTAGCCCTGTGCGATGACGGCGACATGCTCTGCGGCGACCGCCTTGACGAAGGCGTCGCGGGACAGCCCGTCCAGAGCTTCGGCATTGTAGCGGAAGCAGTAGAGGTGCAGGGAGTTGCGTGTGATTCTCTCATCGTGCTTCAACAGGGAGATGTAGGGGAGCTTGCCGAGCTTCTCGTCGAGGCGCTTGGCGGCGCGTGTGCGGGTCTCTATGTCGCTGTCGATGCGAGCCATGCGCGCCTGCAGGATGGCGCACTGCCATTCGGCGAGGCGTGCGTTGGTGGCAAGGTAGGCGTAGTTGATGCCGTTGGAGACGCGTGGCCTGCCATTGTGGTGGATGCTCCAGAGGTATTCGTAGAGCGCGTCGTCGTTCGTGGTGATGGCGCCGCCCTCACCGCAGCCGATGTTCTTGCTCTGCTGGAAACTGAATTCGGCTGCCTTGCCAAGCGAGCCGCAGCGCTGGCCTTTCCATTCGCTGCCGTGGGCGTGGGCGGCATCCTCGACCAGGAAGAGGCCGTGTTTGTCGCAGACTGCCTTGACGGCGTCCACGTCGAAGGGGCGTCCGCCCAGGTGGACAGCCATGATGGCCTTTGTGCGCGGGGTGATGGCAGCCTCCGCGGCAGTGGCGGAGAGGCAGAAGGTGTCGGCGTCGATGTCCGCGAAGACAGGCTTGGCGCCCGTTAGGACGATGGCGTGGACGGAGGCGGAGAAAGTGTAGGGCGGGACGATGACTTCGTCGCCATAGCCGATGCCCAGTCCGCGCAGGATGAGTTCAAGGGCGGTCGTGCCATTGATGACGGGCAGGGCGTGTTTTGCGCCGCAGTAGGCCGCATACTGCTCGGCAAAGGCGGCGTTTTCCTTGCCAAGCGTCCCCCACACGCCAGAGTTGAGCACGCGGAGCAGGGCCTCCTTCTCCAGCGGGCCGCCTGTGGGCCACCGCATGTAAGAGGCATAGTCGTCACAGATGGGCTTGCCACCTAGAATCGCAGCTTTTTCCACTTTTGTTCTCCTGTTTTTATTGCGCCAGGCGGAGCTGGCGCATCTCCATGCTATATTGCGCGGGACAGAGCCCGCGCATCTCCATGCTAAAGAATATCGATGAGGGGCTGGTATTTTTCGAGGATTTTGGCATTGATGGCGTCGCCGCTGTCAACGTTGCTGGAGGAGAAGACGTCGATGGGGAGGCCCTTTTCGACGGCGAGTTCCACGCAGCGGCTTTCGATGGCCTGGAGCATGGCGGCGCAGACGGCGGTGGAGGTGGCGCCTACCTTGTAGGGCAGGCCAACCTCCATGGAGGCGTCACCGATGCAGCCGCCGTTGTCGAGGACGATGTCGGCGGCCTCCATCAGGCGCAGGTTCATGGGATTGCGCGGGGTGCAGCTCTGGCTGTGACGCACGTTTGTGAGGGCGATGACCGTCACGCCCTTGGCTTTGGCCTCCACGGCCATTTCAACAGGGACGGTGTTGCGACCTGAATTGGAGCAGACGAGCAGCATGTCGCCAGCGGTCATCTTGTATTTGGCGAGCAGCTTCGAAGCATAGCCCGTCTGGCGCTCCAGGTTTGTGCTGCCGCTGGCGCTGCGGTGGAGCATGAGCGGTTCATCGAGGATGGGGATGACGGCGGCGAGGCCGCCCGCGCGGTAGAACATCTCCTCTGCGAGGATGTGCGCATGTCCTGTGCCGAAGAGGTAGAGGAAGTGGCCGCTTGTGACGCAGTCGCAGAGGAGCGAGGCCACCTTCTCAAGAGTTTCGCGCTGTTCCGTGAATACAGAGGTAAGGATGGATTGCAGGTTGCTGTGGTATCTGTCAATGGCGCTCATTTTTGAAAAGCTCTCCATGTTGATTTCATGGTTTCGATGATGGCGTTGTCAAGTGCATTGCGGTCTTGCAGGAACATCAGGACGGCGCCCAACTCGGGCGGCAGTTCCATCCCCGCAAACTGGACATCGGGGACGAGAGTCTGCAAAGTGTGTTTAAAGCATGCTGCGGTGGCGGGCGAATGGTCAAATACGCCACCATAGAGGCAGACCTGATGAGGGCAGCTATCCAGTACCTTGGCGGTCATTTTCGCCAGAATCTCCATCTGGTTTTCCATAATGGCGGTACTAATTGCATCACCTGTCTCTGCGGTTTTCAGGACAACGCCTGCGAAGCGCGCAATGTCGGCGGGCTCGCATTTTTCATCGTAGAGGACGGTGATGAGCTGGCGTGAATCTGGGGCCTTGAAGAAATCCAGCGCGGCCTGCGCCAGAGCAGTGTCGGGGCCAATCTTTTCAAGAGCCATGAAGGCGGCCTTGAGGCCCTCGATGGCAATGCCATAGCCACCACCTGGCTCATCCAGCTTGTAGCCCCAGCCACCCAGAACATGGACGCTGTTGGCTGTATCCAGTCCAACGACCATGGAGCCCGTTCCGCTGATGGTCATGACGCCTGGTTTGCCTGTGTACGCTCCTATGAGCGCGACATAGACGTCGCTGTCCAGAAGTAGTTTTTCTGGTGAAAACAATTCGCCAGCGAAGGCACGGACAAGTGCCTCGTCTGCCCGTGCATCCAGGGCGGAAGAGCCCAGTGCAACGCCAAGGAGTTCGCGCCCGCCGATTTGCGCAAGCAAGGCATCTACCGCCTCCTTCAGACGCTCCCTGGCAAGCTGCATGCCGATGGCGTTGTAGTTGACGCCCTTGCCCTTGCAGGTGCCGAGGACCGTGCCGTCCGTCTGCACTGCCACCAGCTTGCAGGAGGTGCCGCCACCGTCAACGCCTATGATGACAGGCAATTGCATAAGTACTTGAGAGTGGTTAGTGGTTAGTGGTTAGTGATTTACCACTAACCACTAACCACTAACCACTAACCACTAACCACTAACCACTAACCACTAACCACTAACCACTATTATTTGAGGCTCCACATTTTGCCAGTGGGTTCGGAGTGCTTGAACGCCTCGCAGTGGCCGTCCATAAGGACTGCGTTGAACATATTGTTGTGGCGGAGGCCAAGGCGGCACTCGGAGTGGCCGATAGTCAGGCTTTCGGCGGGGTACTTCCAGTAGTAGAGCTCAATGTTGGTGGAGTCGGCTGCGCTGATGGTCGTGGAGGGGTTCTTGAAGTCGGCGAGGGTATGGCAGTTGCTTGCCGATGTCGCGGCGGAAACGATGCCGGCCAGGTCGGATTTGCGGCCATAGCTGATCTTCGCGGGGTTATCGTATGTTATGGAACTCGTGGTGGTGGTGGAATCAGGGCGGAAAGTGGAATAGCTGTAGGGGGTAGCCTGGGCCGGGCAGACGTGCATCTTGCTGTCGCCGACGTATGGCAGAATCGAATCGAACCACCAGAAAAGCGGCGCCGCGCCGTTGGCTCTGCCATAGATGTAGTCGGGGGTTGTGAAGTCGTTGAAGTCATCCGCATACATGGCCATGCCAAGCCCCAATTGCTTCAGATTGCTTGTGCAGGAGATGGCGCGTGCCTTCTCACGTGCTTTCGAAAGGGCAGGCAGCAGCATGGCCGCCAGGATGGCGATGATGGCGATGACCACCAGCAGCTCGATGAGCGTGAAATGAATGATTCTCTTCATAGTGACTGTCTCCATTTGAAAGCGTTGGCATAATTGAGGACATCATTTACAACGCTTTCATGTTCTAGTACCCATGAGGCACTAATAAACGATATCCTTCGTGAGGGTATTGCAAATCACATTGATTCTTCAATAATATAACGCTATTTTTTTATTTTATTCTACGGACTATGTGATTATTTCAAAAATTGATAAGATAATTTTGCTGAAAGGGGTTGTAGTATCTTTGCCGAATACCCCGTTCTGATGTAGCATCTTTCTGTTTGAAAACTCAGGGATTCATTATATATTGATTGGCAGAGGAGAAAGACGCCGTCGGGTGATGCGGCTATTTTCGACCTCTGCCCTGGAGAGGGCTGCTTCAAGAAACTCTTCGTGCTGCTGAAGGCGAAGAACAAGATTATCATCCATCTGTAATAATCTGATTCCACAAAGGAGGCTAAATGAATCGACTGACTGTTTTTGCATTGGCGTTGTGCGGGCTGCTGTGCGCCGATGAAGTGCTGGAGAACGAGTACCTGAAGGCGGTCATCGCGGGGCGCGGCGGCAAGGTGGCGTCGCTGGTCGAAAAGGCGTCGGGGCGCGAACTGGTCAGCAGCACCTCATCAGACAATCAGCGGCAGGGGGTCTTCGGCGGAGTCGGCAAGACCGTCGATACGCTTTTCAACAATGTGGAAAGCCTTGCCTTGAAGTACAACCTGGCCCGCGTCGGCGACGATTCGGTCACGGCGACAGTCGAACTGCAGCAGTCCAGTCTGGCGGGCGTGGTGCTGACCCGCACCTTCCAGTTGCCGAAGGGGCAGACGGCGCTGGTCTGCACCACCAGCCTTTGCAGCAAGCAGAAGGAGAACAGCTTCTCCCTGAAATACCACAACTCGCTTGCCCTGCCCGACGACAGCGTTTTCACGCTGCCCGCAAAGGCTGGCTATGCCGTGGTGCCCTATACGCGTGCGAAGATGGAGAAGCTCTCCGCCATCACGGAGATGGCGCAGCCCTGGATTGCGGCGCTGGGCGCAAAGAGCGGGCAGGGCATGGCCCTTTATGTCAACACCCCGCACCAGCTGAAAAACCTCTTCCAGTGGAACTGCGAATCCCTGGAGGCCACCTTCAAACAGATTTCACTGAAGCCCACCGCGGAGGCGGACGAGTGGAACGCCTCCATCAGCCTCATCCCCTTTGCGGGCAAGGGAAACGTCGTAAGCGTCACGCCTGAATGCGTCTTCACGCTGGACGGCAAGCAGGGCACGCTCTATTTTGTGCAGTCCCTGGGCAATTGCACCGCCACGCTGGACGGCAAGGCCCTGGGCAAGGTTGACGCAAAGGCGGGCTCCACCTGGAGCTTCCAGGCTGAGGGTAAACAGCTGACTCTCGCCTCCGCCAACAAACAACTGGCGGTTGAGATTCCAGCCGAATGGATAACCAGCCAGCCGTTGAACAAGCTGCCGAAGACGGAGGAGGTCGGCGTCAATGGCTACTACTACCACTACCCTGAAATGTGGCTATCCGACGAAATCGACGCGGAGGTGCATTTTGGCCTGCGCGGCAACTTCAAGAAGAACAAGGATTTCCGTCTGATGGTGGCGTTGCCGCCAGGCGTGGAAATCACCTTTTCGCGGGATGAGCGGAAGGAGGTCGGCGAGGTGAACGTGAAGGGGAAGACCCTGCGCGGCATCGAAATCTACAACAAGCGCCGCGCGAGCTATGCATCGGCTGTTGACCTGGTGATGTTCCGCCCGAAAGAGGGCTTCCAGGATGGCTGCAAGGGCTATCTCTATGCAGTATGGGACGGCGGCCAGCAGGAGCCCTATCCAATTGTCTTCAAGAAGACTCCGAAGTTCCCCGAGATCGGCGAAGGGCTGAAGCACTTTACGCTGGGGCTTGGGAGCAAGACGGCGCGCCCCACGCCCCAGTGGCGCAAGTTCGGCGTCAACTTCTACGAGTTCTACGACTACGTGGTGCCCGACTTCATCGAGGATTGCAAGGGCGCCGACTTATACACAAAGCGGCAGAAGGACGCGGAGGCCGCTGGGCTGAAGTACGGCATTGAGCTGGGGGCGCTTTTCTCGCGCTTTGGCGATGTGCTGAGAGGCACTTTCGCGAAGGCACATGGCACGCTGTTCTTCCCTGAAAAGCGCGTCTATGAACTCAATCCCAAGGACTTCCAGGCCATCAACATGGATGGCAGGCCCGTGCTATTCGTCTGCCCCTCCTACCGCGGGCCGTATTGGCAGAAGACACTGGACATGATTCGCGTCGCCAAGCACTACGGCTTCAAGTCCATCACCTACGACGACGAGGACTGGGCGAACGGCGTGACCCTCTGCCACTGCCCCCGCTGCCTGGAGAAGTTCGGCAAGGACCCCGCCAAGTTCCCTGATGAGTGGCTGGAGTTCAAGACCGACCAGGTGCAGGACATGTACCGCGAGATGCGCGAGGTCATGGGCGAGGACGTGGTGTTCAACACATGGCTGGACAACGGCGCGCCTGTGAAGTCCGTCACCCACCGCCTCTCCGACTACCGCAAGATCGCCAAGTACGTGGATTACATCAAGCCGATGCTTTACACGGCGGATTCTGCGACGGTGGGGCAGCGCTCGCGCGCAATCGCCGACTTGCTGAAGGGGACGCGCGCCAAGCTCATCATGGGCTTGAGCCCCGACCGCATGTACGAATACTACCGCGTGGCCTCGGGCAACTACGCATCGCCCAATGTGATGCGCGAGCAGGTGCTGGAGGCGATATTCAACGGGGCCGTGGGCATCCACGTCTGGAACCACTTCTATGGAATGCGCTCCGCTCTGGGCTTCTACAACATGGCGCGTGCCGTGCAGGACTTGATGCCCGTGGAGGACATCATCTACTACGGCAAACTGGTGGACATCCCCTCCAGCAACCCCGATGTGCTGGTGACCGCCTACGAATACAACGGCGAATATGCCGTTTTCGCCAGAAACTACGACCGCGGCGTGGTGAAAACCACCATCCTCGGCCAGGAAATCGTCTTTGACAAGGATCGCGTGGCCGTGCTGAAGGTGAAGAAATGAAAGCTTTTTTGATTTCGATGTTTCTGGTACTTTCTGCGGTACTTTGCGCCGCAGACGACTATTTCGACTGGTACCGCGTGATGACGGACTCCGCGACGCCCGCCACCTACTGGGTGATGTCCTCCTCGGATAAGGGTGTTATCTCCAAGAAGCTGAACCTGATGGTGCCCGTGTCGGAACTTCGCGAGGCTGCGTTCGAGTATGAGATACTGGTGAATCCATACGACCCCAAGCGAAAAGTCCATGTCCCCTTCAAGAACCATCCATGGGCGGACTTGCTTCTGAAAGTGAATGGCCATGAGGTGTTTCGTGGGCCTGCGGGACCCCACATCCTAGTCGGCACGCACGCCTTCCCCTTCCCGGTGGAATACCTGAAGGAGGGCGAGAACCTGCTGGAGCTGTGCTGGGCCCCGCTGAAGCCCGAGGAGAAGGGCAGCCGTTCCTACGGCTACATCTACGTCGCATGCGACCTCACCGAGGAGCTGCAGGACGTCAAAGGCCCGCAGACACGCCTGGCGAAGGCCCCCGAGAGTTTGCGGATGAGGCTGCTCATCAAGTAGGCTGTAGCCGAGAGGTGGAAAAATGGGAAGGGCATTCTTTGTCAGCATCAGCAAGGATTTGGCAAAATTGCTTCAAATGTCAAGATGCCTTTCAAGCTGGATGAAAGGTTATTACGAGTGGATGACACCCCTGTCCACAAGGCATTTCGGGAGTGTCTCGCCAACACACTCATTCACGCCGATTACACAGGGCGTCAGGGAGTTGTCATTGAAAAGCGGTTTCGTCATGTGACATTTGCCAATCCAGGTGCTTTTCGCATCCCGCTAGACGTTGCCATCGCCAATGTGTTCATATCGACGCGCATTTCGATGAGAGATTTGCAATTACCTCTATACAGTTTATTAGAGGTTTTCATGCGATTTACACGCGGCAATGCAGGACGCAGGATAACTGCGTGAAAGACTGAGTGAATAGGTCTCGTTGCGTTTCATTTTCGTTGTGATTTTGAAGAGTTTTTTCTATTGTTTTACGTATCAGTGCTCAACTTGCGTTTCATTTTGCGTCTCATTACTCAATGGCTTTATTTTTGAAACGAATGGAATGAAACGCAAGAACGATTATTTGCGCACGTATGAAGTGCTTTTCCCTCTTAGGATCATTTCAATTGCACCTTTGTCACGTAGTTGTTTAAGCATCCGATTGGCTTGGGAGAGATTCAACTTGCAAAGTTCAATTGTTTCCGCTCGATTTATGCTCCCGTGGGCGTCAATGAAACTGAGAATCATCTGCTCCTGTTGGATTTTCGTGAAGCCTGCCTGTCGGACAAATGCGGCTTTGTTTCCCGCCTTCGCATACATCTCCGCACTGATCATATAGGTTCTGCCGCGACCGTTGCCGTGGGGAGTGATCAGTCCCAGTTCTACAAGCTCCTCCACTTCCGAGTGGACGATTCTCTCTCCCTTTTGCACTTCCGCCTGCAATTCGATAATGGAAAGTTGCTTTTCGTGGAGCAGGGATGAGAGGATGATCAGCGAATCCAGCGGCATCGGCTTGTCGCTGGCCGTGATGTGCATACGCATAAACGCCAAATCCGCCTGGGCGTTGTTCAGATAAACAGAGACGCTTGTCTCATCGGACGCGCTGTAGTCGGGCGCGGGTCTGCCATAGCGCAGAAGCCCCTCGTAGATGCGGTCAATGCCGCGTCCCGTGCGTTCGGCCAAGCCAATGCGCTTGATGACATCCGCAAGGAGCGGATTACGCGAGTGTGGGCGGACGACCAGAAGATTATGTATGTTCACTCCGTCAATGAAACTGCCTGGGTTGCTGATGGTCAGTCCATGGTCGTCTATCTGGACAAGAACGGTTCCAAAAATATTGAAGTCTCTGTGAATCAAAGAATTAACGAATGCCTCACGAAATGCGCGCTCATCATAGTTGGGCACTGGCACGCGGAACAGGCCAACATCCAGCTCCTCCTCCCGAATCAGCGTTGAAAACTCCTTGCTGACGGCCTCGAATGTCTCCAGCAGCGGTTTACGGTAGAAGAGATTGCGCCTGACCTCCGTGCCTTCCAGCACTTGGAACGCCACCTCGTAAGTGTTCAGATATTGGCGGAGCAGCTTCTCCGTGCCAAGAATCAGCAGTCCAGCCATTGTCGGATGCAAAGCACCGTTTTTCTCGACCACCAGCTGCAAAGCCAAGTCCAGCTCATCATCGGAGAGCTCCTTGAGTGTGGCATCCCCGGGGTAGGTCTCTATCATCTGCCGCAGACGCAGCCTCTGTAAGCCATCCAACTGCTTGTTGGAAATCTCCTCGAAGACGATGGCGGAGGGGTCAATGTCCCCGAAGCTGGACTGGCGGCTAAGGAATTCGTGCGGATAGAACGGAACGGCCTCGGGCGTTCTGTCGGCCTTGAGACGGCGGCGCAGAAGTACGCCTTCTGTCGTTGCTATCAGCTGCCTGGATTTGGGTACCTCGACACGCATGATGGAATGGCCGTCCAGTTCGCAGAGCACCGCATTGACAGAGAGAAACGGCGTGGTGCGATGGGCGACCATTGCCATAAGCCCCTTTTCATCCTGATGATGTGGACGCACATCCGTCAGAGTTCCGTCATCCTCCACGCCAAGCAGGAGAAAACCACCCTCGGTGTTTGCCAACGCGACCAGAGCCTCCGTCAAATCCTTGTCCGACAGACCTGGATTGTTTGGAGACTGCTTGTTGCCACTCCAATCCCCCTTGAACTCCACAGCCAAGGTCTCGCCACCGTGCACCAGCTCTCGCAACTCTTGTATCGCTTGTTCCGTCATTTCTAATTCTCCTATAGCACGTTATACCTCTAAACTCAAGGTTAAGGATATAACAATCACAGTTTGTTTAGTGGAACAATAAAGGAGTATTCTTTAATGTCTGGTATCCAAAAATCAAAGAATTCTTGTGATTTCGGTAAATCAATATGAATAATAAAACGATACTCTTTTTGATATGAATAACTGGTTCGTTTACGAAATGCAGCGTATATGAGTTTTTCAGGAGCTAAATCTTTAGAAAAATCGCTATCCGAATATCTAACAGGGCCATGAGTATAAATCAGATTCATTTCATTGTTTTTTGATTCAATTCTTGAGATAAACTCCTTTTTGCTGAAGAAAATAACCCCATAGTCAGCGATGTCTCCTTGAATAAATTCAGATGATTTCATTCTTGAATCCAAACTTACGCTCAGTAAATTATTGTCATTATCCTTAATGAATTCAGGTGAAACCTCAGAGCAGCAAAGAACAGGATAATTAAGGCAGGTATATAACCTATTTATCAGGATTTCACTATTCTCGCTCTGATATTTCCATGTGCCATTATAGTTAATTGCCCCTTCCATAGAATCATATTTGGCGTTTTCAGATGAATTATTGCCTTTCAAGTAGTTACGCAAAGGTTTCATAAAAATATAACCGTTTTGAAAGGCTTCAATGTATTTAAGTTCACGTATTCTACACCGGAGATCATCAAACTGATAAAAACCTCCATTATACTCAATATTGTAAAGCATTATTCCACCTCGTCTTCATTCAATTGTCGTAGCCAAATCTATTCCACGCATCTAGGACAAGACGCTTGGTGCGGTATTCGCCGAACTGACGCATCTCGTTGTCCTTGAGCACGCGGAAAGTCTCGTTGATGCAGCCCTTGCCGCAGACATCCTC
>JAFTAC010000157.1 GCA_017458805.1 Victivallales bacterium
CGCCGCGCTTGAGCGCGGCGCACAGGACAGAGGTGGGCTGCGCCCCCCGTTGCTCGTAGCTCTGTTGCTACTTGCGTATTTCTACACCGAAGCGGGGCAGCTTGACAGTAATAGGGGCGAGGCCCTTGGGGGCGATGGTGGCTTCCACTTCGGTTTCGCTGGTGTTGATGATGATGACGGTGTTCTTGCCGTTGACGGTCTTCACCCACCACTCGACCTTGGCGTCGCCAACAGTGACGGTGCCAGTCTGCACGGGGCCGTCCGCATTGAGGACGGGGCGCAGTGAGCGCACTTCTTCGACGACCTTGCAGAGGTTGCCCCAGGTGACGGGGTTCTGGGCTGCGGTCATCCAGTCGTTGGCGTTCTTGGCGTACCACCACCACCAGAGGCCGTTGACCTCCTTGGCGATGCCGACCATGGCAGCGGCGCGCATCCAGTCATAGTCGGGCTTGAAGGCGTTCCAATCGACGGGCTCCTTGTTCTTCGCGAGTTTAGACTGGTTCCTGTCATAGCAGTGGATGAGGAGCGTGATGGGGGAATCGTTGAGCAGGAGCTCGCGGTGTTCGGCGATGCGGTTCACGATGGCGGCGGGTTTGTCGTAGCACTGGGTCCAGTGGGTGTCCCAGGTCTTGCGGTAGGCGTTCATATTCTTGCCCCAGGTGGTCATCACGACGGGGTGGTAGGGATCCAGCTTGCGCAGAAGTTCGGCGAAGGCGGTGAGCAGTTTGGGCGGGACATAGTAGGCGGGGACCTCAGGCTCGTCGAAGAGGTACCAGCAGAAAAGGGCAGGGTGGGTGGCGAGGCTGCCCACGCGCCTTGCCAGCAGTTCCAGGTTGCCCTGGACAATGCCGTTCTGGCTGTGGAGGCCGCGGTCGAAGCCGATGAAAACCCGAATGTCCGCCGCCTGGGCCGCGTCCATATAGGCCTTTGCTGCCGCCTCGTCCTGGCTGCCTTCCCATGTGTAGATGTGGACGACATCGAAACCAGCGGCCTTGACCTCGGACATCTGGTCTGGCTGGACCTGGTAGATGCCCAGCGGGAAGATGTGCTTCCCATTTTCCGTGTAGCGCCCTTCCTTATCGATGACGATGATGTTTTCGGGCTTCGGTGCGCAGACAATCCACACCTTCTTGGTCTCGGAGGTGCCGTTTTGCGCAGTGGCGGGGATGATGAGCGTGTTCAAGCCGCTCTTCCAGCCGCCGTTCATGGTGACTTGGTAGAAGCCGTTGCCTTGCTTGGCAACCGCGAATGTCTTGGTGGCATCGTCGGCTTCGGTGATGGTCACGCTTTTCACGCCATCGTCAGCTCTGACACTGAAGCGATAGGGGAGGTCGGAACTGAGGAGGCGTGCGTGGTCGGCAATAATCTGCGGCGGGACGAAGGAGGCTCCAGGCAGGGTGTTGATGACGAAGCTGGCGGGGGTATTGTCGGGGTAGCCGGCTGCATGGACGCACCAGTACCAGGTGCCAGGTTGGAGGGCCTTGCGGAGCTGGAGGCTCTTCTCCACTTCAACAACGTAGCTGGTTGTTGCGTCCTTAGGGAACTCAGGACTTTGCGAGAGCGCGACCTCGTAGGTATCCACGCCGTTGAGCGGCAGCCACTTGAAGAGCGGGGCATTCGTCTTCAGCATCTCGCCCTCCTTGGGTGAGGTCTTGACGGTGGACTCCTCCATCGAGAAGAGTGCGAAGTTGTCGTACCATGCGGTGCCCTTGGCGCGCAGGGCGATATAGACGAAGGCATAGTGGGCATTGAGGGGGGCGCGAAGCCCCTTGCATTCCACTGTCGTCCAGTTCGTTGTATTCCAAACTCTTCTGCTGTAAACCCCAGGGGCTATCCATTTTTTGTCCTTATCGGCCCATTCGATGATGAGGCAGGCTCCGACGGATTCCATCTTGCCTTCCGCCACGGTGACATTCTCCGTCTTGATGTCGCATTTGGCGAAGTAGCGTCCACCTGGGACGACAGGTATCAGGCGTGTGATATAGACGCTGTCCACCTTCGGGTCATCGACGTGTATCCTTGCGCTCTTGCCGTGCTTCTCATCCACCTGTACGAAAGATGTGCTCTTTCCGAACATCCATTCTGCATCCTCCTGCTCGAAGTCGCTGTTGGAGACCTCGATTCTCTCGACGCTTTTGTTGGAGTGTGTCAGTGCGTATTTCTTCCTGTACTCTGCCTGTGCATCGTCATATTCACGGATGTTCCAGACGATACGCTGCTTGTAAACAGCGCCCTTTTCGTCCTGCGGCGTTCTGGCCGCGATGACACGGAGGAGGTTGACGGTTTTGCGCCTGTCCTGAATGCCGAAGCTCATATCGCCCGTAGCGGTGAATGTGTGCGTGAAGCGTTCCTGTTCGATGGAGAAGTCACCGACTCGGAAGGGATCGAGCTCCTCCTTGCCGACTATCTGACTTCTGCTGTTGTTGCGGAAGAAGAGCTTGCCGTTCTGCAGGCCCAGGTCCTGCAATGAGAACCAAAAACCGTATTCGAAGGGGGTCTTGCCGTGAACGGAAGCTTCCATATCGATGGTCATCTCCGAACCAGCAAAGCTGATGGTCAGGGTTGCGTCGGCGGCATCTGTGGCGTGCTGGAAGAGGTGCCTGCCGTTTTCCTGGCGGTAGCTGGCTTTGTTGATTGTGAACAGTTGCCCCTTGTAGTCGGGCGGGAAGACTGTCATGTTGATTGAGCGGATGATAGGCTTCCCCTTGTAGTTGATGGCGATGTTTCCGTTTTTCACGACAACGCCCCAGTTCTCCTGCGAGAAACACAGGGGGAGGATACTCAGGAAAAGAAGCAGAATGATACGTCTCATGGTGGGGACTCCTTTGATATGTACGCACTTATTGCGCACTCAGGACGGCGATTGTTATGGTGCGCACTCTGAAGGAGTGCGCACTCAGGACGTTTTTAAGGCTGTTGGAACTTGGTCTTCAGGTTGTTGATGGTCAGGCGATCGACATATTCGGTGACGATTGGCATGGGTGCGGGCGTCTGGATGACGATGTTGTCGAGCGTGATGTCGGTGATGGTGGTCTCGGGGCAGCCTTCGAGGCGGATGGGATTGTCCGAGGTGATACGGAAGTCGGAGAAGGTGATGTCGCCAATGTGGCGAAGTTTGACGCCTTTTTCAACGTTGATCCAGATTGGCACGCGGTTGCTGGTTATGACGAAGTGCGAGAAGAGCAGGTTGGAGAGGTGGAGTCTCCCCTGGTCACCTGCTGAAAGGTAGCGTTGCGGGTTGTTGATGTTGATGCCGTTCCCCTCACCGTGGAACGCGATGTTCGTAAAGGTGGCGTTGCGGATGCATTCATCGCTCGGGCAGCCGATGCGGATGCCCTGGCAGCGCGAGTCAAGCACGCAGTTGGAGACGGTTATGTCCTCGCAGACGGGATGGTGGTCGGCGTATTTGCGGATGGCGCGCAGGATGAGGCAGTCGTCTCCTGTGCGGAAAAGGGAGTTGGTGACGGCTACGCGGCAGCAGCTGTCGATGTCGATGCCGTCGTTGTTGATCATCATCTGGTTGCCGATGACACGGATGGAGTCGATGGTGACGTCCTCGCACTCGATAAGCCACATCGTCCAGCCAGGGCTGTCCTTGAAGGTGGTGTTCTGGAGGTGGACGTTCTTGCACTTGTAGAACTGGATCATGCGCGGCCTGGGATGCGGGGGCTTGCTCCAGAAGCGCCCAACCTCGTGCTCCGTGTCGTAGAAGGCTGGGCCGCAGCCGTCGATTTCACCTGGACCCGTGATGGAGATGTTCTCTGCGAATTTGGCGGCAACGAGGCACTTGCGGCTTCTTTCGGGGGCGCAACCGTCAAAGCCAGGATCGCGGAAATCGTCGTATAGGTCGGGGGAGGTGTGTCCGCGCAGGATGGCGCCTGCTTCGAGATGGAGCTCCACGTTGCTCTTGAGATAGATGGTACCACTCTGGTGAACGCCTGGTTCTAGCACGATGCGTCCACCGCCTGCGGCAAAAGCCATGTCAATCAGATCCTGGATTTTCGTTTCGCTATGCGGTTTCAGAATATAGTCGGCCATGGAAGAGACTCCTGTGAATAAAAGAGTGAGAACAAGGGAAAAACAAAACACCCCCAATGTTCTTGGATGGTGAACATTGGGGGCTTTACGCATTGCAGTCTCCTGTGGTTAGCAGAGCA
>JAFTAC010000158.1 GCA_017458805.1 Victivallales bacterium
ACCCAGAAGACCGTTGACGGCCCCTCCAAGAAGGATTGGCGCGGTGGCCGCGGCATCCTGGAGAACATCATCCCCTCCAGCACTGGCGCTGCCAAGGCCGTCGGCAAAGTTCTGCCTGCCCTGAATGGTAAGCTCACTGGCATGTCCATGCGCGTTCCGACCTCCGACGTCTCCGTCGTTGACCTGACCGTCGAACTCGAGAAGCCCGCCTCCTACGCTGACATCTGCGCCGCCATAAAGAAGGCCTCCGAGACCTGCGTTTGCGCTGGCGGTCTGAAGGGCATCCTCGGCTACACCAACGAGGCCCTCGTCTCCACCGACTTCCGCAACGACGCCCGCACCTCCATCTTCGATGAGAAGGCCGGTATCGCTCTGGACGACACCTTCGTCAAGCTGGTCAGCTGGTATGACAACGAATGGGGCTACTCCAATAAGCTGTGCGAAATGATCCGCGTCATTGCGAAATAATCGCTGCTGAATAGCTAAATCCATCAAAACGCCGTCTGGTAACACCAGGCGGCGTTTTTTTGTCTCTAGTCATTGGACATGCCACCAAACAATGCTAGATTATGCGGTGATTATGAAACCCAAATACCTCTTTCCAAAGGATGACATGAACAAATACGACTATTTGAACGGCACGCAGGATTTAAGCTTATCGGACTGGGGACCCTACGCACGCGATTTCTTCACGCTCTCGCATATCGGCGACGTGAAAAAGGGTATGCGCATGGACTTTCTCATGGTGCCAGGCATCTGCCGACGCAAATTCTGCCCGCCCGAAACCCTCCGCGAGTGCGACTACTCCCCATGGGAGGCCAGCGGTGATTTCAGCTTTTTCAGCTGCCGCCAGCAGATGGTGGACCACGATGTCTTCTACGCCGAAACCGCCTACTGCAAGCTGAGCGACAACTTCCGCCTCGGGCGCCTCGCGTTCGTCAACAACACGGATGGCATCCAGAACGCATGCCTCATGGTCTATGGACGCTTTGCCCCGCGCGACGAGGTCTCCGTGGAGCTGCCTGACGATGCCCTTTGGCTGGACGCCCTGGAGCACCTGGACGTGAAGTACGCCTATAAGCGGTGCGACCGCAACCTTGTCTGGAACGGCGGACGCCGTGGCGAGGAGCAGGATTTTCCAGGCACCGTCGGCAACCGCTGCCTAGGCCGTGCATACAACAACGCAGGGCAGCCCTGCTTCGGGGCTGTCGCTGGCGACAGAGCATGCTATCGCCACGGCTTCAAGAGCGCAAACGGCAAAATCTATGTGCGTGCGCACATCGCCTCTGGCAAGAGCCTTGACTGCACGCTGGAGCTTGACGGGAAGCCGTACAATGCCAAGCTGGAGGGTGCGGGTTGCTTCAAGCTCTACGAACTCTACAACGGCCACATCGAGCCAGGCACGATGGACTTCATCTCCCGCACGAATGGCGTGGATGTTCGCGTGGATGGCTTTGTGTTTTTGAACGACGGCAATTCCATCGCCGACGTTTGCTTCCCTCCCATCAGCCATGCGTGGAAGCCCAGCGCGGAAGCAGGGCCCATCGCCAACCAAAGCACGACCATCCGCCTCAACGGCTTCGAGCAGGCCTACACGATTTGGTGGGACCGCCCGAACTGCACGGAACGCGAGTACTGGATTGATGATTTAGCGAAGCTCCTGAACTACTCGTATGGCCTTCGTCAGCCCTACTACAACCCCAACAACTTCTTCGGGCCAGAGGTGAAGCGGAACGTCTATTGCAAGGAGACTTATATGCTCCCCATCCTCATCCAGCCGCACTCGACGATGGTCATCCACACGCTCTACGGCGTCGGCAAGGAGGGCGATGTGCAGAAGGAGCTGCTGGACATCGACAAGAGCTATGACGCGCTGGAGGCTGTCTATGAACGTGCGCACAAGGGCGCGTTCCAGCTGAACGTCACGCCCGAAGGCCAGAAGTACAACTTCAGCCAGCAGTTGATGAGCGCGGCTCTGATGACCAACATCGCCTTCCCGATTCAGGCGAAGGGGCAGAACATCCGCCACCACTCGCCCGACAAGTACTACTACACGCTCTACAGCTGGGATTCGGGTTTCATCGGCCTCGGCCTCTCCGAACTGGACAAGCTACGCGCCATCGAAAACCTCAACGCCTACGTGACACCGCCAGAGGACGAGGAGTGCGCCTTCATCCTGCACGGCACCCCCGTTCCCGTGCAGGCCTACCTCTTCGCCGAACTCTGGAACCGCCATCAGGACCGCGAGATGCTTGAACGCTTCTACCCGCGCGTCAAGCACTTCTACGACTTCCTCGCGGGCCACATTGAATCCTCCACCTTCCGCACTCCCTCCAACCTCATCAAGGGGTGGGACTACTTCTACAATTCAGGCGGCTGGGACGACTATCCGCCTCAGTGGCAGGTCCACACGGACCACCTCAAAAACATCACCCCCACCATCCTCACCTCCCACACCATCCGTACCGCTAAGTTCCTCATCCAGGCCGCCCGCGAACTCGGTGGCCACGAGGCGGACATCCGCGGCTTCGAGGCGGACATCGCCGCCCTTAGCAACGCCCTGCAGAAATACTCCTGGTCAGAGGCGGACAAGGTGTTCAGCTACGTGGAACTTGACGCCAACGGCACCCCCACAGGGCACTTCAAGCACCCGCAGAGCGGCGTCAACTACAACTTCGGCCTTGACGGCATCTCGCCGCTCCTGGCGGGTGAATGCACCCGTGCGCAGGAGGAGGCGATGTTCGCGCGCCTGACCGCCCCTGGCAAGCTGTGGTCGCCTTGCGGCATCTCCACCGTCGATATGAGCGCACCCTATTTCCGCACGGACGGCTACTGGAACGGCTGCGTCTGGATGCCCCAGCAGTGGTTCTTCTGGAAGGCTTGCCTGGACTACAACCAGGGTGCGTTTGCCCGCAAAATCGCCAAGACCGCGCTGGATGTGTGGAAGAACGAGGTTGACCAGAGCTACTACTGCTTCGAGCACTTCTCGCTGCAGAACGGACGTGGCTGCGGCTGCCACCACTTCGGTGGCCTCTCCTCTCCTGTGCTTTGCTGGCACCACGCCTACTATGAGCTGGGGCGCCTTACCTGCGGCTTCGACACGTGGGTGAAGCAGAAATCACGCTCCACCGATGGCTCCCTGACGGCGGAGCTCGCCATTGGCGGCGAACCTGGGCGCTCAACCACCCTCCTCTACGTCTGCGGAGACGGCAACTGGAAGGCCACCTTCAACGGTCAGACGGTCCCTGTCGCCCTCCACGAAGGCTGCTTGGAGATTCAGCTCCCCAAGGCCACCACTGGAACACTTATCGTTACAAAATAACAACCAAAGGAGCAAACAATGGACAAGATTAGAATCGGCGTTGTCGGGCTGGGCCACCGTGGCCGCTACATGTGCCACCTTATTATGGAGAGCTTCGACTGCAACACCCTCGTGGCTGCCTGCGACATTGACCCTGAGCTCTGGAGCAAGGCGCAGTGGCATGAAAGCAAGCCCATGGCGGAAATCTTCCCCGAAACCAAGTTCTACGAAGACTACACGAAGATGCTGGACGAGAACAAGCTCGACATCGTTTTCGTCGAGACGGGTGCCGATGTCCACGCCAATTTCTGCATCCAGGCTCTTGGCAGGGACTATAGCGTCTTTTCCGACATCCCCTCCGTCGCCACGCTCGAAGAGGCGGACAAGCTCTGGAAGGCGAAAGAGGCCTCCAAGGGGCACTTCATGACAGGCGCCAACCCAAACTACTGGGGCTTCATCGCCGCGCTGGTGGATTTGTACAAGAAGGGCATCCTGGGCGAACCTTACTACATGGAGGCCGAATACATCCATGCGACACGTCCTGGCTCGGAGGAGTCAGTGGAGCTGGTCAAGCACAGCCCCTGGCGCAAGACACTGCCCCCCATCCGCTACTGCACGCACTCCCTTGGACCGCTGCTCCGCATCATGTCGGAGGACCTGCGCTACACCGCATGCTTTGGCACGGGGCCGCACGTTGATCCCAATGGCCAAAGAGACGACATGATGTCCGCCCTGTTCCGCACGGAATCAGGTGTGACCATCCGCATCCTGCGCAACGGCCCCTGCCGCGCTTATTTCGGACACCACTCCTTCAGGGTGTTTGGCACCAAAGGCTACTTTGAGCGCATCGACCAGCGTGGCGCCACGCCGCCTGTCACCCGCTTCAGCTCGCTGGACTTCTATGGAGCCCCCACGCTGACGGAGCTGCCCGTGAACACTATGCCTGTCGAGTGCATGGGCAACCCCAAGGCCGTCGGGCACGGCGGCGTTGACTATGCCATGCTCAACGACATGTTCACCGCATTCCAGAACAACGCCCCCGACTTCCCCATCACCCTCCGCGAAGGCCTCCGCATGACCCTCCCCGGCATCTACGCAGCCGAGTCCGCCAGGCGTGGCGGCACTCTCCTCCGCATGACCTACCCCTGGGACAGCGACTGGTCAACCGCTCTTTAGTATGGAGAAGCGCGGGCTCTGCCCTGCGCAGCAGCCTGGAGAAGCGCGGGCTCTGCCCTGCGTAGCAGCCTGGAGAAGCGCGGGCTCTGCCCCGCGTAGCAGCAGCCCCGCATAGCAGCCTTGAGAAGCGCGGGCTCTGCCCCGCACAGCAGCCTGGAGAAGCGCGGGCTCTGCCCCGCACAGCAGCCTTGAGAAGCGCGGGCTCTGCCCCGCATAGCAGCCTTGAGAAGCGCGGGCTCTGCCCCGCACAGCAGCCTGGAGAAGCGCGGGCTCTGCCCC
>JAFTAC010000159.1 GCA_017458805.1 Victivallales bacterium
CGGGCAGAGCCCGCGCATCTCCACGCCGCCATTGCGCGGGGCAGAGCCCGCGCATCTCCACGCCGCCATTGCGCGGGGCAGAGCCCGCGCATCTCCACGCCGCCATTGCGCGGGGCAGAGCCCGCGCATCTCCACGCAGGGTACTATGCGAACATGGGGTTTTCGAGTTCTTCGCCGATGGTGGTCTCCTGGTCGTGGCCTGGGTGGACGACGACGTCTTCGGGGAGCTTGAGGAGCTTGTTCTTGATGGAGTCCATAATCTCCTCGTAGCTGCCGCCAGGGAAGTCGGTGCGTCCGTATGTGCCGTTGAAGAGGGTGTCGCCCGTGAGGATGAAACGGTCGCGTGGAAAGTAGAAGCAGCAACTGCCCTTGGTATGACCTGGGGTGTGGATGATGCTGAAGTCCAAACCTGCCGTGGGGCACTCCTCGACGGGCTGCGGGAGGTTGGGCACCGCGCCCATCCATGGCTGGAGTGCGTTCTCCTTGGCGAAGTAGAGCGGGATGTCGTCCTTGTGGAGCCAGACGGGGATGCCGTAGGCAGCCGCAATCTCTGGCACGGCGCTGATGTGGTCAACATGGGCGTGCGTGAGCAGAATGCCCTCGGGCTTCACCTCCATCTTCTTAATGGTGTTCAGGATGAAGTCAGGTCCGCTGCCAGGATCGACAATCAGGGCACGCTTGGTGGTCTCGTCGCTGACGACATAGCAGTTGACGGAGAGGAAACGGAGGAAGAGTGTCTTGAGCTTGGTCATAGTTACTTGGTGCCATCCATGCGTGTGACGGGGTATTTCATGTAAAGTTCGCGGATTAACTCCTTGTAGCGTCTGTCCTCCTCCTCCTTGGTGAGCTTGGAGCGGAGTTTTTCAAGAAGTTCGGGGGTGAGGTCGGGGACGCCGCCCTTCTTCAGGTCGATGAGCTTGACGAGGAAGAGGCTGGAGCCAAGTTCGACGGGCTTCGTGCATATTTGGCCCGGCTGCAACTTGTTGACGGTTTCAAGCAGGGTAGGGTGGGGCTTCTCCATCCAGTCCATGTCGCCGCCCTTCTCAGCGTTGGAACCTTCGGAGTACTTGGCAGCCAGCTCCTCAAACGGTACGCCGTCTTTGATTTGGCCGATGATTTCCGCAACGGTTTCATCGAGTTTGCCAGCGTATTTGCCCGCCTTGCGGAGCTGGATGACGGCGAGGTGGTAGCTGCTGGGCGTGGCCATGCTGTCCTTCTCCTTTTCGTAGTAGGCGATGACCTGGTTGTCCGAGATGGTGTTGCCCCTGGTTCTGCGGTCGGTGACCAGCATGTAGATGGCGAGGTCCTTCTCCAACTGATCCTTGAACTCCTTCATCGTCATGTTCTGCTTGTGGAGGGCCTCCTCGAAGAGTGTGATGTTGCCATTCGCACGCTCCTCGATGATTTCATTCAACCTGTTCTGGAGATAGTCCGTGGGAACCTGCGCCTTCAGTGCCTTGAACTCCTTGTAGCAGAGCTCGCGCTCGATAAGGTAGTCCAGTGTGCGGCGGCGCAGGTCGGCGATCTTGTTCTCAAGTTCTCTGCCGACATACTCGTTGCGCAGCTTCTGCTCATCCATGAAGGTGTTCTGCACCACCTCGAAGAGAGTGATGACCTTGTCGCCGACGATGGCTAGGAAGGCGTCGTTGCCGACTTGCGCATGGAGACTGGTAAGCAGCAGGAGCAGAAGAGTCGCGATGAGTTTGGGTGTGTGCTTCATAGTTGTTTAGAGTGTGCCAAAGAGACGGTCGCCCGCATCGCCGAGGCCAGGCAGGATGTAGGCGTGGTCGTTGAGCTTCTGGTCGAGGCAGCCAAGGTAGATATCGACGTCGGGATGGTCCCTGAAGATGACCTCCACGCCTTCTGGAGCACCGATGATGTTGACCAGCTTGATGAGCCTGGCACCTCGCTTCTTGAGGAAGCCGATGGCGGCGGAGGCGCTGCCGCCAGTCGCCAGCATCGGGTCAAGCACGATGACGACGCGTTCCGCCACGTCCGGCGGGAGCTTGCAGTAGTATTCCACGGGCTTGAAGGTCTTGGGGTCGCGGTAGAGGCCGATGTGGCCGACGCGGGCTGCGGGGATGA
>JAFTAC010000023.1 GCA_017458805.1 Victivallales bacterium
TAGGGGCCGTTAGGGTGAGCCTTGCGGTATTCGCCGATGCGCTCGCGGAACTGGTATTCGTGGCCGTGCCCGTAGTAGATGAGGTTCTCCTCGTGAAGGCCGCCGCCGCCCATGGGGCGTCCGCATGCGGTCAGAAGGGGAAACTGCAGGAAGGGGATGAGGGTGGCGAAGTAGTAGTCGGGGTCTTTGAAGACCAGGTGCTCCTTGTGCTGGCAGGGCACCACATAGTACTCATAGTCCTTGCCGACTCCGATTTCGGAGGTGTTGACTCCTTCCCCAATCCAGAGGTAGTCATAGACCTTATCGACGGCGGGCACTGGCATGTTGTGACCGCAGTGGACCTTGTAGATGCCTCCGCGCTTTTTGACCTCGGAGTAGATGATGCTGAGCATGTCTTCGATTTCAGGGTCGTAGCTGCCGATGACAGGACGTTTGAGTAGCCCCTCCTGCATATAGGCGCTGTAGGGCGGGAAGTCGTTGTAGATGCCATCCACGCCATACTCGTCCATGACCTGGAAGGTGCGTGGAAGGACATATTCGCGCCATTCGGGGCTGCCCGCCGAGCAGACACGGTACTTGAACTGGCAGTCGCAGCAGTAGTGGCGCGTTTTGGCAAAGCATTCGCGGAAATCAGGGTCTGGCTCGTGAAAATAGGAAGAGGAGACGTAGGGCAGAATCTTGATGCCGAAATAGTGGCAAAGATCGACAAAGTGCTTCATGCCATCGGGGTCGAAGCTGGAGAACTTGTCTGCGCCGAGGTGGCGCACGGCGTCGTTCCACTCCTCGTGGACTTGAATGAGCTGGACGCCGTTTTCTGCAAGCTGCTTCAGGTGGTTGAAGTCGTATTCAGTGGGCTCGACAGAGAAGCGCTCGGGGTAGTCCCCGAGGTAGTAGATGCCTTGGCCAGGCAGATAGTCGCGTATGCGGTGGCGCCGAAAATACTTCAGGTTGTCCTGTTCGGCTGCGTCGATGTTGGCGATGCGCGCGCGATGCTCTTCAAGGGTTGGAAGTGTCATGGTGTCGGCCTTTGTGCAAGAAGGTTGTCGAGAAATGTGAGGCCTCCCTCCAGGTCGTTGAACTCACCGTTCAACTGTGCGTCGAAGCACTGGTTAAGGATGGGCTTCAGCTGCGGACCTGGCTTGAAGCCGCGTTCAAGCAGGTGCCGTCCGAGCACGATGGGCTTTGGGGCGGCTGCGCTGACGTTGAGGGAACGTGCGCGTTCGCGGAACTCGGCGATTGGCTTGAGGCGTCGTTCACGCTCCTCGCCAGGGAAGGAGGCACCCAGGATGTCTGCTTCGTTGAGGTCGGCAAGGAGTTCCAGGCTCTTGACCTCCAGCGCGAGGCGCCTGTAGGTCCTGTCTGGCACGTTGTTCGTCACGAACATGAGGGGGCGCATGTGGTTGTTGACCAGTGGGATGACGGCATTCAACTCCAGCCTGTTCCAGATGCGGGCGATGAAGCTATGCGTTGGCGCGAGGCCAGCGGCCTCATGGCCGTGGCTGATGATGCGCCCGCGATGGTCCACCTCGCTGACGGCTGGCTTTCCGAAGTCGTGGCAGAGTGCGGCGAGCATCAGGAGCAGGTTGTCCAGTTCATCGTGCCACCGCAGTGTTGCGGCGGCATCGAGGACACGAAGTGTGTGCTCCCAGACATCGCCCTCTGGATGCCAGATGGGATCCTGTTTGCAGCCGATGAGGGGCAGCAGTTCGGGGTAGTATCGTATCCATGTGCAGTCTCGCAGGAAGCGAAGGCCTCGTGACGGCGTGCGCCCCGTGAGGAGAAGTTTTTCCCATTCGGTGGCCAGGCGTTCGCGCGGGAGTTCGTCCTGCGAGAGGGTGGAGCAGATGCGGATGGTCTCGGGGGCCACCTCGAATTCGAAGCGTGCGGCGAACTGCATGGCGCGCAGGACGCGAAGCGGGTCTTCTGCAAAGTGGCTGGAGACGTGGCGGATGACGCCTTTGCGCAGGTCGTCCTGCCCATGCCAGGGGTCGATAAGCTCGCCTGTCAGCGGGTCGCGCATGATGGCGTTGATGGTGAAGTCGCGCCTGCTGGCGGCGTCCGCGTAGCTTAGATTGGGGACAAAGGCGACGTCAAAGCCCTTGTGCCCTGAATTGGTCTTGTTTTCCACGCGCGGCAGCGAGATGTCGATGTCGAAGTGATGGACTTTCAGCACGCCGAAGGCCATGCCAACGAAGTCGAGGTCAAACTCGACGGCGAGGGTGTCGCGGATATCGTCGATGGAGAGGCCATAGACCTCCATGTCGAAATCCTTGTTTTCAATGCCCAGGAGGCCATCGCGAACGCACCCGCCAACCAGAAGCGGACGACCGCCTCTGGCTGTCAACAGCTGTGCAATTCGTGTGACTGCGCTGGTTATGTCGGGGGGGAAGAGCATTTAGATTGGACTGGGCTTTAGTGGAAATATTATCTTTAGAGGTAATAAGATATTCCATATTCTTTTCCCTGCAAGAGAGTATGTTGTTTTTTTGTGTGTTTGGGGCAGATTTTGGGGTGCTTCGGCTTGAAGCAGTCTAGCTTTGCTAGGCTTATCTTCTTCTAGAGCTTCTAGAGATTCTAGAGATTCTAGCAGACCTCCCCTAGAGGACTTATGCCCTAGAAGACCTAGAGGACTTAGAGGACATAGGTCTAGAGGACCTACCCTAAAGAGCAAATAGATGTGTTGATAAAGAAATTTAAAGAAAATTATAGTATGTTTATATATAAAAATAAGCAATTATTATATACTATCAAAAAATAAATAAAGATGCACTTTTTGACTTGCAAAATACAAAGTTGAGGGTATATTAAGCCAGTAATTGATTTTTTGAGAAAAGCTCTTATATTAAGGGAACTCAACGGCATTTGAGTGCTGGATGTAGGGGCTTCACGCGTACAGTCGCAAGGAGGATTCACTGCATGAGTGCAATAGATGTCGGCTTCAAGGAGCTAATGGACATACCGGAGGTTTTTGCCAGTTTGTTCAATGTCTTCTTGTTCAAGGGGAAAACATTGATTGAGGCGGATTCGCTCATCAGTCTGGACGTTGAAGGAAAAGCCAGTTCCACGACTTCGGAAAAGACGGTGACGACTTTTCGGGACAAGCTGGTTCGGGGAATCTGCAAAATGGGAAAGGAGTGCGTCTGTACCCTTTTGGGGCTTGAGGAACAATCCTTCTTTGACATCTCTATGTCAGCTAGAAGTATGCGCTACGATGCTCTCAATATCTGCAATGAGTTCAAGAAATTGCAGGATGAGAACATGAAGAAGAGGGCAAAGAAACTGAAAGGGGACAGTTTTCTTTCCAAGCTTTTGCCGGGAGACCGTGTCAAGCCTGTCTTCACGCTGGTGGTCTATCTTTCGGACAAGGAATGGCCTTTGGAGTTTCGTTCTATTCGAGGGCTGTTTGATGTGGGGATGCTTCTTCAGGAGTTCACGCATCTTCTGCCGAACTACGAGATGAATCTGCTAGTGCCGTGTGAATTGACGGATGAGGAGATTATGAGGTTTCACCCAGCACTTGCAGCCGTGCTTTTCACGGCAAAATTCAGGTCGAATAAGGGAAAGCTGTTTGAGTTGATTCAGGAGAATGAGGTTTTCAGAGATTTGGACTACAGGGCTGCCAATCTTGTCAACTTGCTGGGTAGGTGGAACTTGAAATTGCCAAATTCAAAGGAGATTGTGAATATGAAAGAAGAAACAATGTCATTCCGTGAATGGTTTATTGAAGAAGGAATTGCAATAGGCGAGAAGCGTGGCGAGAGACGGGGCGAGAAGCGTGGCAAGAGACAGGAACGTGAAAATGGCATCAGAAGAACAGTTCTAGCTCTTCGCAACGTGGGCTGCAATGCGGAAACTATATCTTCGCAAATCGTGAGTGTGTATGGGCTTACGTCCTCGCAGGCAGATGCTTATGTCGCAGAGGTTTCACAGTAACGATTTGCGGAGATGATACGGGCAGAGCAAGGCACTGGCTACACAGTTCTGAACCAGACGGCCATATTTGCATCCCCTCGATTCTGCCAAATTCAAAGGAGATTGTGAATATGAAAGAAGAAACAATGTCATTCCGTGAA
>JAFTAC010000160.1 GCA_017458805.1 Victivallales bacterium
CGAATAGCAAAACAGGGCAATGGCGAAGGCAAAGTAAATCAGCAGTTTTTTCAGGAGTGGTTCCTTTTTTTTCATGAGTGGTTCCTTTTTTCGCTAAGGTTACATGGTTGCTCCCGCCGCACAAGGGCGGCGGGAGCAACCACGAGCAATGCGCGCGCTCTGAAGGAGCGCACGGTATTATTTCAGGCTTTCCAGCTCCTCCCAGCGGGCGTACAGGCGGGTGACTTCGGCTTTGGCTGCGTCAAGCTGTGCCATCAGGTCGTTGACCTGGCGGCCATATTTGACGTGGAAATCAGGCAGGGCGAAAAGCGCCTCCAGGTCGGCGACCTTCTGCTCGGCCTCCATGATAGTCTCCTCCATCTTCTCCAGCTCCTTCTTCTCCTCCCATTTGAGCTTGCGGACAGCGGGCTTTTGTGGCTTCGCCTGCTCCTTGGCGGCAGTTTGCCGCGCCACCTCCTCCTTGCGCGCCGCCAGCAGACGTTCCTGCCGTTTCTCTGCATAGTAGCTGTAGTTGCCAGGGGTGAAGACCAAGTGGCCATCATCCTCGAAGGCAAGGATATGGGTGCAGACGCGGTCCAGAAAATAGCGGTCGTGGCTGACGACTGCCAGGCAGCCGTCGTAATCGACAAGCGCTACTTCCAAGATGCGCAGAGTGGGCAGGTCCAGGTCGTTGGTTGGCTCGTCCATCAGCAGGAAGTTGCCGCCCCGCTTCAGGATGATGGCGAGCACAAGGCGGTTTCGTTCGCCTCCAGAAAGCCGCCCCACCTGGGAGTTGATCTCATTGTCCTGAAAGAGGTAGTTGCGCAGATAGGTCCAGAGCGAGACCTTGCGGTTGTCAAACATCACAAAGTCATTGCCTTCGCCAACCTCCTCGAAGACGGTCTTCTCGTCGTGGAGCGTCACGCGATGCTGGTCGGCATAGTTGAAACGGACGCGGTCGCCGATGCGGATGGAACCGCTGTCGGGCTGAAGCTCACCGAGAATCAAGCGCAGCAGACTGGTCTTTCCAAGACCGTTCCGCCCGACAATACCCAGACGCATCTGCGGTTCAAAGTCCAAATCCAGATTGGAGATGAGCTGCTTGCCGCCCAGGGCCAAGCTCACCTTTTTCAGCGAGCAGATGATGTTGCCGACGGGTGGTGCAGGCGGTATGAGCAGCTCCACAAACTGCTCGCGCTTCAACGCCTCCTTGTTGACCGCCTCCTCGAAACGCTGGATGCGGCTCCAGGATTTGGTGCCGCGTGCCTGTGGGCCACGCCGTATCCAGTCGATTTCACGGCGGATGAAGGCTAGGCGCTTCTCCTCCTGCGCCTCCGCTTCGCTGATGCGCTCCGCCTTGCGGCGAAGGTACTCGGAGTAGTTGCCGTCGTAGGAGTAGATTTTGCCGTAGGAGAGTTCGAGGATGCGCGTGGCAATTTTGTCCAGGAAGTAACGGTCGTGGGTGATGAGAAGGAAGGTGCGGTCGGACTTGCGGATGTAGCCTTCAAGCCACTCGATGGTCTCGGCGTCCAGGTGGTTGGTAGGCTCGTCCAGCAGCACCATGTCAGGCAAATCCACCAGCACCTTGGCAAGACCGACGCGGCGCTTTTCACCGCCAGACAGGGTATCAACGCAGCGTTCCATCGGGGGAATGAAGAGTGCCGTTGCAAGCGTCTGGATGGTGTTTTCCAGATCCCAGCCGTTGCGGTTGGTGATTTCAAGCTCCAGGTCGTGCTGCTTCTTCCCCTCCGTGTGCCCGTATTCATCGATGAGGGCAAGGAGGTCGGCTGCGCCCTCCATAATGCATTGGCGGACGGTCGCACCAGGCGTCAGGTTCACCTCCTGCGGGAGGTAGGCCAGGCGCAGTTTTTTTCGCGTGCTGATTTCGCCCGTGAAAAACTTCTCATGGCCCGCCAGTATCTTCAAAAGCGACGATTTGCCCGTGCCGTTGCGCCCAACAAGGGCGACACGCTCGCCCTCGCGCACAATCAAATCCTGCTCGTCAATGAGCACGTTTTCGGCAATTTGGTAGTGAAGCGCTGTCGCCGACAGCATCACGGGGTTGGAATCCAAGGGGTTCATAAAAAACACAGCCGCGCTTGTGCGCGGCGCATAAAACTAGCGGTTAGCAGAACTGCAAACTGTTCTCTCACACTGGGGAACGGGCATATTTTCCGATGGCGAGGGTACCGTCGCTACCCCAATATTACGGATTATGAAGTACCCAGACCTTCTGCCTCTGCATCGGCCTGAAGAAGGGGTAGAAGGAGGCGTTGGTCCATTTGGTGTCGGGAAGGCTCACGTCACCCACGGAACCATCGTAGAGACAGACGTTGGCGCGTTCCATGTGGCGTCCACCAAGCGCATAACATTTATCGGCGGCGAGATGGCGGAAGAAGGGATAGCTGCCCTGGATGAGCCACATGCAGTCCCAGCTCTCGATGCCTTGCCCCTTGGTTTCGCAGCTGTCGGCAAAGATGACCGTGTTGTAGTTGCCACCTGTATCCACCGCCGACTTTTTCGTGATGCGCCTTGCCGCCTCGTATGCAGGGATAGAGGTGGGAGGGCAGTCATGGTCTGGCCTGTAGCCCCAGCAGTTGTAGTTCATGCCATACTGCGTGGGATAGTCCTTCTGGATGCCTGCAGGGCACTTCAGGGTCTTGTAGTCATAGCCATGGTAGTGATCGACGAAGTAGGTGTACCAGGTCATGGAGGTGGGATTCGGGCCACAGGCGGGGTAGATTTGGTCGTCATTGTCCATGGTGTACATGTGCCAGACGAGCCCCATCTGCATGAGATTGCTGCGGCAGGAAATCATGCGCCCCTTTTCGCGCGCCTTGCTCAACGCGGGCAGCAGCATGGCCGCCAGAATTGCAATGATCGCAATGACAACCAGCAATTCAATCAGCGTAAATCGGAAAAAACGTTTCATGGCTCAAACTCTCCTTTCCAAAGAATATTTTTTTAAGA
>JAFTAC010000024.1 GCA_017458805.1 Victivallales bacterium
TCGATTCTGTCTGGATGCACGGTCAGTTTGGCAAATGCATCGTCCTTGTTTCCGTCAAGGAACCTCTGCAACTCCTGTGCGCTCTCTGGTGTCATGGTGAACTTGACATCGCTGGAACCTTCTTTGGGTATGATAAGCCAGTATTGAGGATAATGGACATCAAGAGCCTTGGCGGTGTATCTGAACTCGTCTCCTGCTATGGTGAATATCCATTCTCCACTGGCTGTTCTCCAGTGCGCAAACGATGTCCAACGCAGATGCTTCAGTGACGCATAGACCTTTGAATTGGGTATAGTGACACCGTTCTTCAACTGCAATGGGAGAGGAAGGTGGAAGAGCTGCTTGCCGTCTGTACCAGCGATGCCTCTTGACGAGACATTGACACCAGACAGAGCCAGTCTATCTTTCTCGTCTCCAGCGCAACTGAACGCTTGCAGCAGGAAGTTCGCGAAATTGGTCGGCAGCACAGTCGTGTCTGCATCCTTTGGAATCTGGAACTTGGCGTCGCTCTTGGAGGTCATCGGCACAAGCTGTCCGATGAATCGTTCATCGCAGTTAAGCACGACATGAGCTGCATCCTGCTCAATGGAGAGGCGCGTTCCCGTTGCGGCGGCAATCATCCTGCGGAACATCTCCAGATTGACATCGAAGGCGGTGTTCTTCTCGTCAAAGACTGCATCGGGCAGGACAATGGACAATTGCTGTTCGGGTAGGGTGCATCCAATCGTAATTCTCTGCTTGTCGGACTGGATTGTAAGAGTGGGGTGGAAGTCGTTGGACAATTTGGCGTTTGAGACCATCTTCAGGATGGGTGCCAACGCCGATTCGACTGTGGACTTGAGGACTGTGATTTTCATTGTTGTAACTCCTTTTGTTTTAGGGTTGAACGTAATAACTAAAATGCAAAAAGCCCACCGCCGCATAATCGCAGCGATGGGCTTGAATGATTGTTGATGAGTTAGATTGTCTCTATTACACAGGAGGAATATATACGTCATTGTTCACGAACAACAGCACGAAAAACAATATTAAAATTAAAATCTGCAAATAATTTGCAAAAATTAAAATTGATAATAGATTATAGACAAGATAAAAAATGGAAAGCAGTTTATTTAGAGCAAACACGATGTTCATCAACTTCACATTCGGCAATTACAGGTCGTTCAAGGACAAGGTGGCCTTCTCGATGGAGAAGCATGGCCAGACAACGGAACTTCCAGAGAACTGCTTTGGCGATTCCGCGCTTCCACCCAGAATGTCGCTTCTGAAGTCCGCAGTCATATATGGAGCGAACGCCAGCGGGAAGAGCAATCTGATACAGGCATTGATGGCGATGCAGTCGGTCGTTCTCCACAGTGGCGTCGGCGACAGGGAGGCGGCTTTGATGATTGAGCCCTTTGCTCTTTCAGAAAAGACGCTTGGAGAGCCTGTGTTCTTCGAGCTGGAGATGGTTGCCAGCGGACGACGCTACCGCTATGGCTTTGAATGCACTCGCGATGAGATAGTTTCCGAGTGGCTTTATGCGCAGAAGCAGCGTATGACGCTGATGTTCGCCCGTGAAAACGACAAGTTTGTGGATTCGTCGCCTGAGTTTGCCGAACTGAAGGCCTGGTCAAAGGTGCTGTCGGACACCAGGCTGAATCTTCCGAAGAACGCACTGTTCCTTCCAACTGCCGCGCGGATGTTCGCTGGCGGCGCATGTGAAGCCGTGCTGAACTGGTTTGAGCGCACGCTGCTGATTGTGTCGGCTCATACCTATCAGCAGTATCTTGGAGTGTCGTTCGCCGCCATGAAGAACAGCGAATTGGCCGACAGGATTTCCAGACTCATATCAAAAGCCGACCTCGGCATCCAGAAGGTCGAGGCTGGCGAAACGGACAAGAACAGTGCGTCCCGAATCGGAACAACGCACGTCATTGCGGACAAGACCTATCATTTCGACATGTTCCACCATGAATCTGCTGGAACGCAGAAGATATTTGCGCTGTCGGCTCCGTTGCTGGATGTGCTGAAGAACGGGAAGGTGCTTTTCATAGACGAACTGGATGCAAGCCTGCATCCGCTGCTCGTCAGCCAGCTGATTGAGATGTTCCACAGCGGCAATCCAGCCAATGCCCAAGTGGTCGCCACCACCCATTCGCCTTCTATCCTCACGGAGACGACACTGCGTCGGGATCAGGTGTGGTTTGTCGGCAAGGACAGCGAAGGCTCGTCAAATCTCGCGTCGCTGGCCGATTTCACTGGCATACGCGGAAACTTCACGCGCATCACGAAGGACTACCTCCACGGTTGCTACGGCGGCATCCCAAACATCAAGAACCTGAATGTGGAGGGCTGACATCATGCCGAAGAGAAAATCATGGCAGCAGTCGGTGAGGCGACCAGTTCAACAGCGTCGCGAGAGTTTCTGCATCTTCACCGAGGGCATAACCGAACAGCTATATTTCGATGATTTCAACCTTCCGACCCTGCGTGTGAAGTGCATCGGTCTTGGTGGAGGAAACGCGGAGCATCTGCTGAATGAGGCACTGTGTCAGATGCGTCTTCCGAAGTATTCAGGCTATGATCATTATTGCCTTGTCTTTGACTGCGATGACAATTCGCAGGATGAACTTCTGCGCGTTGTTGTAAAATCAGAGAAAAACAAAATCCGCTGGTGCTTCTCGAATCCATGCTTTGAGCTATGGTACCTCCTGCACTTTGTCTATCGGGATTCACCGACCGTTCCCTCCGAACTAAAGCAGAAGCTCCTGCCAGCAAAGATACCTGGCTACACGGAGACAACAGAAGGCATCTGTGAACTGCTGAAGGACAAGCTTGATGTGGCCATACGGAATGCCCAGCGTCTTCTGCCGCCAGAGGAACGCCAGGCATGGCGGAATCGTCTTCGCGAAAACAATCCCTCGACCAATGTGGATGAACTCGTCATTCTTCTGAATCAGAAAGAGTAAAGTATCGTTCCAGAAGCGATTATTTCAATGAATCTTGTTACCAGATTGGATTTCTTGGTATATATTAACATTGCATCCAGTTTCAGGGACATTGCTCACGGTGAGTGTCCTGCTGGATGCTGGTAGAATTAGCGCACAAAATCTTCCTCGTTTTTTCCCCGTTTGAGGCGGATTCTTCCCCAAATCTTCCCCATTTTCATCATGTCGCATCAAGTAGGACGACGTGCTATAATGTGCTAGATTTGAGGTGGAAACGTAGGAAAAAGCACCGTTTTCAGCACAAATGGCAGATGGGAAAAATCGCCCAGTCTCTCCGCCATTTTTGTGCTTAAAAACCTGCCTTTTGGCCACTTTTTGGCCACTTGGCAGTTTTTTTTGTGCTTTGATTGGGTATATTACATCCAAATCCGTCTCAATTTAGGAAAACGTGTATTTAAAGTTGATTATGGGGCGTTTTCCTTTAGAGGACGAGCACCACCGTGAATATCATGGTTGTTACTAGGAACCAGTAACAAGTTTTTTGATTTTCACCCCACTACAACAGGTTGTAATTATGAAGAAGAATACCCCAATCAATGAACGAACCCCATACGGGACTCTCTACCAAAACGAAGTCGGTGGCTGGTTTTATTTCCGCTATCAGGCCAATGGCCGTCGCCACAATGAAGGTCTTGGCACAAAGGATTATGCCGAGGAAAAGAAAATCATCAATTCGAAATATGCAGAGCGCGTCCAGAAGGATCGTCTAGGTCTGAATGACCCAGAGGCCATCAAGCTCACGCTTGGCGATGCATGGAAAAAATACAGTGAAAGCCCTGAACGTGCCACGCCAGCGACTGTCAGCGAGGCACAGTCCTACGAGTCAACCTGGAATGATTTTGTCTCGTTCATGGGCAATCCCCGAATCCTCCTGAGAGACATAACTTATCAGGATGCAAACCGTTACGCTAATTTCCTCCGAGATAAAAGGAATTACGCCGTTGATACGCACAATCGTAAGATCAAACGGATACGCAAGGTTTTCAAGGCGTTACACGACTATTGGACTGGAACAAATCCCTTTGCTTCTACCACATTGCTGCGCAAGGCACGTGAGGAGCGTGACTTGGGTGTGCGTCGTCTAGGATTTACCGTTGAGCAGGAGCAGAAAATACTGGAAGCTCTTGAAAACCCCAAAGAAGAAAGTCATGAACAAAGCCGAAATCCGAGTAATCTTCTATCTTGGGATATTCAGCGGTCAGCGGCTTAAGGATTGTGTATTGGCGAGATGGAATAACATCGACCTTGTCCAGAAGCGGATGGAAATAGAACAAAACAAGACTGGAAAATTCGTGAGCCTGCCAATTGCACCTCAATTGGAGGCTGTTCTTCGGGAGGCTCTTGCATGGAGGCAACCTGACGATTACGTTTGTCCGCTTGTCGCCCACCGCTACAACTAGACGGACAAGAATGGCAAAAACACGGGCAACAACCTTGTGAACATTGACGTGATGCGTGTCATTCGCTGGGCAGGCATCGAGCCATCCGTCAAGACAAAAGGCCGCGACAAATCGGTTAGCGTATATGGATTCCATTCCCTACGCCACAGCTTCGCATCGCACTGCGCAGAACTGGGGGTGCCCTTGGCTGTTGTCCAGAGCATTCTTGGAGATGACTCAAAGATTCTAGCAAAATATTATACGCATATAGGGCACGAGGCGCAACAGGATGCCATCGACAAGTTGTCAGGCACCGTCGGGATGCTGTCGGCGGAGGACAGAATCAACCGTGCCCTGGCGTTCATCGACACTCGCGAAAAGTCGAGTGATTTACTCAAGATTAAGGAGATTCTAACCACTCGCGACCATGTTGTCAAGTTTGATTGATAATAGTTTGGTATTCTTATATTGCATTTAAAAGATTGCAGAAAACATAGGATATATAATTTATTTTAGCTATTTCAGTATCTGAAAAATGCTTTTGCTTCAGTCTGTCATTAAGGGCGTTAGGGACAACATCATAATAGTTTACTGGTCGTTCGAGAGTAAGGTTGCCGAGATGGCGGACACGGCTCAGGGCAACATACAACTGCCTGATTCCCAGCATCCTCTGCCGATGTCGATATGAGCGCGTGGCAGTGTGCTACCCTGTGCCTTGTGGATAGTGGTGGCGTATCCGAGGGTCAATAGAAGCTGCCAGACCGAGGCGATGCGAAGAATCTCCAGCTTGCCGTCCACATTGAGACTGTAGGAGTATATCGGCCACTCGACCCGACTGAGCTGGATTACCTGTAGGTTATATTGAAGACGGACACTCACGGTATCGTGCGTCCAGGATTCCACCACGGCCCTGTCGCCGTTGACGCACCCGCCTGGCAGATTACGCAGCACCATTACCTCGCATCCTTTTTCAGTACTAGCTCTTCGTCGCATGGGAGGTCATGGAATTCCTTTCCTATTGTCTCCAGCTCTGGAGAGATATGATAAAGATACTGAGTTTGGGCCCTGAATCTGACTTCTTCGCCAGGAAGGGCTTCAAGTCTGGCCTGGTTGATGGCGCAGGCTTCCTCTCTCCGACAGCATAGTGCAGGAATGCCATCCTCGCGCGATTTGACCTGGGTGTTCAGGGTGTCAATGGCCTGAATGATTTCAGGATGGTTGTCCCGAATGGCATTCAATATCCAGAGGAAGACTGGATCCTCTGCCTGTCGCATCTGCTGCTTTAGAACAATCGGCGTAAAGGCTGTCTGTTGCCATGTTTCCGTTTCAAATGCGAAGATACCCCTGTAGTTGCCTAACAAGGTTTCTACAAGAAGCTGGTTTTCGACCACTGGAGGCAGCTGGTGGAAATCTCCGCAGGCAACGATTTGGCATCCCCCAAAGGGCTTGTCATTACCTTTAGCCAAGCGCATCCTGCGGTCCATTTCCGTGAAGATGTCGCTGCGCACCATGGAGATTTCATCCACGATTAGGCGTTTACATGCACGGAGACGTTCAATAACAGCGTTTGAAATCGGGAGAGGAGTGTCCACTAAAGGCATGCAAGGCAAGCCGAAGAATGAATGTATTGTTACCCCACGATGAGATACAATAAGCTCGAAAAGTCCCTTGTCCAGCAGCATCAGCACTGCTGGCGGTTTTCAGGGGGTTATGGGCACTTGCTCACGAAGAGTGTTCTCTGATGCTGAGCATTCACGAGCCGCTTGTTCTGGAGGTGTTGTTGAAGCTGCGGAAAGACTTCGGTCTTGTTGCTGTCGGTGACCATGATGGGCTGCGACCCGATGATGAACTTCGGACCGTCCATGATAAGCTCCACGACATCTAGCTTGCCACCA
>JAFTAC010000161.1 GCA_017458805.1 Victivallales bacterium
GCAGGGCGATGTCCGCCTGCCAGCCCTTGCCGTCAATGACCTTCACCGCTAGCTTTGTGTTGCTGTTCCAGGCAAACTCTTCTGCGCCAGCGTTGACTTCCAAATCGGACAAGGAGCCCATGGGGTTGATCATCAACTGGTAGTAGTGCTGGCGGTCGCCGTCGGGGGAGATGAATAGCTCCACATCGGAGTCCTTCCAGATCTCCTTCTGGTCGAAGGGGCGCTTGAACGCCTGAAGCTTAGCCGTCTCTGCTTCTTCGCAGTCAAAGCGGAAATAGAAGTTGTTCGCATCGAACATCGCCTTTGCGGTGGTGGTGACTTCGGCGGGAGTGCCCTTAAGCCCTGCGAGATGGAAACTGCTCACGCCAGCCCAGTCGTCGTCGGCAGGCGAGCCCTCGCCCTTGAACTCAGCCATGGGGAAGCGCCACGCACGGGCCGCATCATTGACCTTTCGGAACTTTTCCGCCTCTGCTTCAAGAGGCTCCATGAATTCAGACCGCACGAAATGGAGGCGCTCAACGATGACTTTGTCCTGCGCCGCCAGCTTCTCCGCCTCGTCAAAGAGACCGTTAAGCCGCTTCATCTCCTCGGGGGAGTATATCTCGCTCCACAAAACAAGTTCCGATGGATAGATGGTCTTGGGGCCCTCGGAGGTTTCAACCACGTTGGAGGCTATTTTGCTCCAATGCCTTTCGATGGAGTCGAAGAAGTCCTTCATGGGCTTTGCGGCGGGGCCGTAGAGGTTCTTCACGTGCTCGTCCAGCAGTTTTTCCACATCGGTGGAGGGATCCCAGGCGAGCTTGCCGAAGACATGGTAGGTGAGGTAGTTGTGAATTAGGACGTCGGTTTCGCATTCGATGTAGAGTCCGAAGATATAGGGCTGGGCACGCTTGATGAAGCCGGAAAGGGCGCGTGGGGTCGTGTGGGGGATGCCAGGCATGTTGCCGCCGTATTTGCCTGGATAGGTCCAGAGCCAGGTCTTCTGCCCGAGCTTATCCTTCCAGGCCTTGAGCAGTTCCATGTCCTTTTCCTGCGTGGCAGGAATATACTCGTTCCAGGGGCCCCTGATGGCCAGCATGACGAGCAGGTTGTCGGGTATCTTCTGGGTGGGGATCATGCGGTAGTCCGCGTAGGCCATGGTGGTGAGGTAGCCAGGGAGCCCCGTCTTTTTCACCTCGTCGCAGATGTCGATGAAGAACTGCCAGATATAGTCGGTGCTTGCCTGCGGCCCCTGGGAAAAGTGCTTCCAGCACTCGGGGCACCGGCAGAGATAGGCGGAGTCGTTGGGCATGATGTTGAAGCAGGGCATCCCTGGGTTGTGGATGCTGTTCCAGGAGACCTTGCCACGTGCGTTCTTGATGCCGCGGACGGATGGATCCTCGTGTTTCAGGAAGGAGATGGCGTCCTGGATGATCTCCTCCTTGATGCCGCTTGAGAAGCATATCTGGCTGGTGTCGCGGTCGGGTTCCTTCCAGGAAATCATCCGCTTTCCGTTGACGTTCAAGGCGAAGTATTCGGGGTGCGTTTCACCGAAGCGGAAGTAGAACCCAAGATTGGCAAGACCATGGCAGTTTGGGATATAGACCGTCTCCATGCGGTTGCGGAGTTTGTTCAGGCCACCGTGCCACCCCTCGAAGCGGCGGATGGGACGGCGGCTGTGGTTATAGTCGTTGAAGCGCCGCTGAAGAAAGTCGGGGCGGTCGTAGATGTCAATGTCGGGGATAGGCAGCTGAAGCCCTTCTGCACCGTTTTGAAGTTTGGGGATGTAGGTTCCCAGCTTGCCAGGGAAATAATAGCGGACCCCGACGAAACGCTCCAGAAAATCGTAGGCCCCGAAGAGCGTTCCCCATTCGCCTTTGATGCCAGTGGTGTTGATCTGGCTGATGGGTCTGCTTTGGGGGAGGTCACGGCCAATGATAAGGACCTTGTTTCCAGTTGTCCTGATGACAAAGCCGTCTCGGTCAAACTCTTCAGGCTTGATGCCGAGAGTAGCGGCCAGCTCCGCGTCTCCCACACGTATTTCGTATTTCTTGCCGCTGCCCTTGGCAACGGGTTTCACGGGGACTCCAAACGCTTCGGTCATAATGTCGGCAATCTCCTGTGCCGCCAACTTCACAGTGGGGGTGTTCTGCCCCTCCACAATCTCGAAGTTGTTGGCTGTGAGGAAGAACTGCTTCGAGGAATCCCAATCCACATTGATTTTACGCGGAATCAGCGGCTCGATGGTGAAAGGCATCTTCGGCGGCACACCATACAAAAGGATGGTACCAAACATCACGACTGCAAACAAAAGTTTTTTCATCATCGTTTCATTCCTTTTTTGGTGGATATGTTTTGTTGGAGATGGTTTGTTGGAGATACTCTGTTGGACATGCCCCGTGGGACTTTGACACGCCCCCC
>JAFTAC010000162.1 GCA_017458805.1 Victivallales bacterium
CGCCTGGGCGGAGGACAACCTCGTCCCCGAGGCCTCCTCGGGCAACCACGCCTGGTCCCGCTGGCGCACCATCGAGGCGGGCATCCGCACACTTGGAGCCTGGCCGACCTGCTTCTTCGGCTTCCTCTCCTCACCGAGCTTCACTGACCACGGCATCGTCACCATGCTCAAGTCCTTCTACGAGCATGGCTGCCACCTCTACGACCACCCCACCCAAGGCAACTGGCTCACGATGGAGATGGACGGCCTCTTCGTCACAGCCACCCTATTCCCCGAGTTCAAATCTTCCCATGAATGGCAGCAGTTCGCCATCAAGAAGCTCTACGACGACATGGCAGTCCAGATCTACCCCGACGGTGCCCAGACTGAGCTGGCCCCAGGCTACCATGGCGTCAGCCTCAACAACTTCCTCGGCCTCGTCAAAACCGCCACCCTCAACGACGTCAAGCTGCCCGACGACTATCTCTCGCAACTGGAGAAGATGTACGTCTATTACGAGAAGATCGCCATGCCCGACTTCAAGATGCCAGCGCTGAACGACTCTGGATGGGGCGGTATCCAGGGAGCAATGGCCACTGGTTTCTCCTACTTCCCCAACCAGAAGAGCTTCCAGTACATCGCAACCAACCGCCAGGAGGGGCCCAAGCCCTCCTACACATCCGTCTGGATGCCCTACGCTGGTTGGGCCATCATGCGCACAGGGTGGGAGGCCACCGACAACTACATGCACTTCGAGGCAGGCCCCTTCTCCACGGGCCATCAGCATGAGGACAAGCTGACCTTTGTCATCCACGCCAAGGGCAACAGGCTTCTCACGGAAGGCGGCATCTACCCCTACGACACCTCGCAGTGGCGCCGCTACGTCCTCTCCTCCTACGCCCACAACATCACCCTGGTCGATAAAATGGAACAGCACCGTCGCTTGCCAGGCAACCCCTACAACAGGACGGACGAGCCGCTCCCCAACGTCTTTATCACCAACGATCAATACGATTTCGCAGAGGGATGGTACAACGAGGGCTACGGCCCGAAGAACGACAAGACCGTCACCCAGTACCGCGCCTTCCTCTTCGTCAAGCCTAACTTCTGGGTGATGTTCGACGTATTCACATCGAAGGATGACAAGCCGCATACCTACGAGACCATGTTCCACCTGGAAAACGCCGAGGCGAAACTGGATGCCAAGACCCTCACTGTGACGGGCGCTGACGCAGGCCGCGCCAACCTCGCCATCATCCCCGCGCGCAGGGAGGGCCTCTCCGTGGAAATCGTCAAGGGACAGGAGACTCCCGTCGTGCAGGGCTGGGTGCCCGCGCGGGCGTATGACGTCCGCGCCATCCCCACCCCCATCTACACGCGCAAGGTTTCTGGCTCATTCATCGAGCCATACATCCTCTACCCCCTGGCCGATGGCGAGGCAAATCCCGTCAAGGACATCTCCTTCGCCGACAATACCCTCACGGTGAAGATGGCCGACGGCATCACCCACGTCTTTGCCCTCAAGCTCGACGGCGAACGCCTCGCGGAAATCAATTGGAACGGAACAAGTGTCCACATACGCTAAAGATATTGGAAGGAAAGTGAGGTATCTGGAATGCGCATCGAAGAATACACTGCGGCAGAACTCTTCAGCCAACTGAATGAGTTTGATGAGACAGATTCATTGGAAGCAAAAGCGCTTTCAACGGATACCTCTCGTTCGCTTCTGGAAACCGTCTGCTCCTTTTCCAACGAACCAGGACTTGGCGGCGGGGTAATCCTACTTGGAGTTGCTGAAGATAAGAAGGCTTCAGAAGAACGTTTTTTTGTGGAAGGCGTGGACAATCCAGATAAAGCACAACTGGATTTCGCCACGCAATGCAAAAGTGTCTTCAACATCGCTGTTTACCCCACGGTCAAGGTCGAGAAGGTTTGTGGTAAAACCGTGCTTAAAATTGTGGTTGATGAGCTTCCCCAATCGCGAAAACCACTTTACTTCAAGAAAGAAGGCCTGCCAAAAGGCGCATATCGTCGCATAGGCAGTGCCGACCTTGTTTGTACGGATGACGACTTATGGCGTTTCTATGAAGACCCTGAAAACAAGTACGAGGAGACACCTGTCAGATATTCGTCTATTTCCGATGTTGACGAGCGGGCTGTGCAGCGTTATCGTCAGATGCGAAGGAAAGTTGACCCAGATGCCGTCGAACTCGGGTATGAAACACCAGAATTGCTGACCGCACTTGGCTGCACAAGTAAAGACAATCCCAATGAGCTGAACATGGCTGGCGTTCTTCTGTTCGGCAAAGAGCTTGCTATCAAGCGTGCATGCACACTTGCACGTGTCGATTACATCCGTATTCTCAGTAATGAGTGGGCGGCTATTGCCGATGGCTTCGATGGTGTCGATACATACGCACCAATATTCTTGATGGTCGATAAGCTATTGAGCATCATCTATGGAGAGCTTACGACGAGGCACCGTTTCCACAGCGATTCCATTCAGCCAGAAACAGAGAAGTTTCCCGTTGAAGTCATGCGTGAAGCCCTGGTTAACATGCTCATGCATCGTGACTACCGTCATGGCCAGCTCACACAGATTATCCGCTATAACAACCGCATCGAGATTTGCAATTCTGGCTGTTCGCTGAAACCAGATGAGATGCTCGGCATAAAAGGAAGTGTTCTACGCAACAACACAATCGCTCGTATCTGCCATGATACAAAACTTGCTGAAACGAAAGGCAGCGGAATAGACCGTATGTGGCGAAAAATGGTAGAAGCAGGTCTGTCACGTCCCACAATGGAATCCGACCGCCGTGCGGAAACATTTACTATTCGGCTTCTCCTATGCCACTTCTTCGATGAAGAAACGCTTGACTGGCTCAAGCAGTTTACTTCCTACGACCTTAATGACAATCAGCGTACTGCACTTGTTTTTCTGCGAGAAGTTGGCGCACTCGATGCAGTTGCCTATCGTCAACTCACTGGTTGTGCCGCCAAGTTTGTTTCAAAAGAACTCTCAGGTCTCAAAGACC
>JAFTAC010000163.1 GCA_017458805.1 Victivallales bacterium
CAATAAACAAGCACGCTCAAGGGACAGATATGAATGAATTGCTAGCTCGTGTGAAGGCTGTGTTTCTGGATATGGACGGGACCATCTACCATGGTGGGACGCTCTATCCGACGACCATGCCCTTCCTGGATTTTTTGAAGAGGCGTGGCCTCCGCCATGCCTACTGCTCCAACAACTCCTCATACAGCAAGGAGGAGGATGTGGCGCGTCTGGCGAAGTACGGCATAGAGAGCAGCCGTGAGAATTTCTACACCTCCGTCGATTTCCTCATTGATACGCTTCGCGCGGAGCATCCTGCATGGAAGCGGCTCTATCTGCTGGGCGTGCCTGCCATGAAGGCGGAGATGGAGGAGGCAGGCTACGAGATTGTCGATGACGCCCCCGAGGCGGTCGTTGTTTCCTTTGATAAGACGCTCACCTACGAGCGGCTCTGCCGTGCGTCGTGGTTCTTGTATAACGGCGTGCCTGGTTTCTCAACGCATCCTGATGTTTTCTGTCCCTCGGATGCGCCGACGCGCCTGGTGGATTGCGGGGCGATTTCACGTTGCGTGGAGCTGGCCTCTGGCGTGACGCTTCGCCAGCTTGGCAAGCCGGACGCAGGCTTCCTGCAGCGGGCTGCAGCCCGCTTCGGCGTCGCGCCTGGCGACGCGCTGATGATTGGCGACCGCCTGGCGACGGACATTGCCGCAGGCGTCAATGCAGGCACTCTGACCTGCCGAATTGTAGGGCCAGGCGCAGACCTCTCCAGCGTTGCGCCCGTCACCCCCACCTTCACCTGCAACGACCTGGGCGAGCTTCAGGCATTGTGGGAGTAAGGGTTCAAATGGCATCGTAAACTTGAGGGTATAAGATGATGACGAAGAAGTGCTTGAAATGGGTTTTGCTGCGTCTTGGTGGTGCTGGATTATCAGGAGGATGTTCTCTATGCGGCGCACGTCATGCGTTTCTTCATGGCTTGAACTCCATCCTCATTGTCGTTTTTAGTATTTTTCTATACATTGGCATAATCGAAACAGGAGCTTTTGGTATGATGTTGAAGGATAGCGCCCCAATTGGAAAGAACACTTGTATTTTGAAACTGGATAACGGCCTTCTGCTGCGCGTGGATGTGCTGTCGCCTAAGCTCTTCCGTATTCGCTACCAGCAAAGCGAACCCTGGTGCGAGTCGGCGATGAACCGCTATGGCATCCTGAAGAACGACTATCCAGAGACGAAGTTTGCATCAAGTGTCGATGGGATTATCGACACGGGGTTTTGCCGTCTGGATTTTGTGTCAGATGGTACATTCTCGTTCAGCCATGGGACAGGGCAGGGGACGAGCGTTCCTGCAATACCAGAAGTGGGGGAGGGGTACCGCATCTCCTTCAAATTGGCGGAGAACGAGCGCATATATGGCCTGGGCGACTGCAACCGCGAGAATATCATGCGCCGTGGCGAGGCCTACTCGATTTGGGTGAAGAACGTGACGGGCTATATCCCAGTGCCGATGGCGTTAAGCAGCAAGGGCTGGGGCATTATGATGAACACCACATGGCGGAACGGCGTTGATGTCGGCAAGGCACAGCATGACCTGATGACCTTTAGCGCGCCCAAGTCCAATCTGGACTTCTATCTCTTTGCTGGAGATTCTCTTGTGTCCCTGCTGGATGTTTACACGGAGCTGACAGGGCGTCCGAAGCTGCTGCCCGTCTGGGGGTATGCTCTGACCTATGTCTGCCACGAGAAGGTGACGGCGTTCGACATGATGAACGAAGCGATGACGTTCCGTAGGGAACAGATTCCCTGTGATTTGATTGGCCTGGAGCCTGGCTGGATGGAGAAGAACTACGATGCCAGCACGGAGAAAAAGTGGCATCCAGAGCGGTTCGAAGTGCCTTCTTGGGCGCCCGTTTCGCCTTATACCTTCCTCAGTGCCTTGAAACGCAAGGGGTTTAAGCTAAGTCTTTGGCTTTGCTGCGACTATGACTTGACGCGATATGAGGAAGAGCTTCTCGCAAACAAGAAAACGACCGTCAAGGCGAAAGTTGCAGCCGTCGATGAAAATGACGATGACTTTGAAAAGGACCAGCACCTCAATGCCAAGAAAGAGATGGCGCCTGCTGATGGGAAGAAAGAGGAGAAGGTCCCCGAACCGTGGTTCGAGCATCTGAAGAAGTTTGTTGACCAGGGAGTGGCGGCCTTCAAGCTGGACGGAGCTTGGCAGGTGATTGAGCATCCAAAGCGCATCTACGCCAACGGCATGGATGACGAACAGGCGCACAACCTCTATCCGCTTATCTACGACAAGCAGATGGCGACTGGCTTCGAGGAGCATACGAAGCGTCGCGCCATGGTCTATTCCGCTGGCGGCTATGCGGGCATCCAGCAGTATGTGGCCTCGTGGGCGGGCGACACGGGGGGCGGCCCCAAGCCGCTGGCCTCCATGCTCAACCTCGCCTTTTCGGGGCACTCCAACCACTCCTGCGACATGGAAGTGATGACCCGCCAGGGCATCCATTTCGGCTTCCTCCAGACCTGGGCGCAACTGAACAACTGGGCCTACTGGCGACAGCCGTGGTATCTGGAGGACGCGGACTGCGACATCTACCGCGACTATGCGCAGCTGCGCTACAAGCTGCTTCCCTACCTCTACTCTTCTGCATGGCAGGCGAGTCAAACAGGATTGTCGGTTATGCGCCCCATGCCTCTGGTTTTCAACGATGTGCGGTGGGATAGTGTCAAGGACGAATACATGCTTGGTGATGCTCTGCTTGTGACTGCCTTTGCAAATGAGCTGAAGCTGCCTGATGGCGAGTGGCTGGACTACTGGACGGGGCAACGGCTGACTGGACCCGCCGTGGTTTCCGCTTCTTTCCCCAAGAACCGTGGTGGCTGCCTGCTGTTGAAGCCAGGTGCCATCATTCCGACGTGGCCAGTCAGGCCCTGCGTCAAAAACGGCTTCTCGGAGGAGATAGGCGTCATCGCCAATCCATCTGCTACGGAGAGCACATTTGTCCTTTACGAGGACGAAGGCAACACGCTTGACTACCTTGCTGGGCAGTTCTGCACGACCACGTTGAAATGCCGCGAGGGATACCTTGAAATCGGTGCTGCGGAGGGAACCTTCCCGTTGAAGCCTGCCAAGCGCACGGTTTCTTTGGAGTTGTATCTGAAGAAATGCCCCGAGAAGCTGACCATTGACGGTCAGCCCGTGAACTTTGACTGGCAGGATGGCAAGGTCACCTATACCTTTGAACATGCCACGGATGCGCCTGCAAAGGTGGAGTGGAGGTAGCAACTGTCCCCTCCGTCATCCCTTTTTGCAACTATCCTATTTGAATGGAAGCGAAAAAGGGTTATATTTACTGTGGAGCGGTTTTGGCGCGAATGTGCCGAAACCGTGCTTCACGACTATAACTCTGGAGAAAAGGATAGATGCCGACTTACGATTATGTGTGTGAAAAGTGCGGAGACCGATTCGAGCACTTTCAGAAAATGTCATCGGAACCCTTGACGGTTTGCAGCAAATGCGGCGGCCATTTGAAACGTCTGATTGGCAGCGGGGTAGGCATCATCTTCAAAGGGTCGGGCTTCTACTGTACAGACTACCGCAAGAGCGGAAGCGGCGCCTCTTCTTCTTCCAGCGAGAGCAAGGCGGAAACCAAGGCAGAGACGAAGGCGGAACCCGCGAAGAGCGAACCGCCGAAGACGGAGAGCAAAAACTCGGATACCAAAACGAACGCAGCCAGTTGAAATAAAGGAGCATAGAACATGGGTCTTGTTTGTCCAAAATGTCATACTGACAATCTGTTGAATGCGATTTTCTGCCGCGGGTGCGGGGAAAGGCTCAATTTGAACGAGATGAAGCCCGAGGATTTCATCCAGAAGGATGACAAGAAGGGTGTCACGCCGCTGTGGCAGAAGATTTTTGCCTCCGTGGTGTTTGGCATCATCCTGGTGATTGGCGGACTGATGATCTGCCCGTCGGGTGGAGCCAGCAAGGGGACGGAGGTCTCGTCGGAGGAGGTCTCCAAGAACTACAAGACGCTTCTCAAGAAGAAGGAGAAGTCCTTTACGTTCAGCAGTGCGGATGCCTCCGCGCTCATCACGAAGGCGATGAACCTTCCGCAACAGGCGGGTGGGGACATCCTGCCGCAGAACTTCAGCGTCCAGTTCCTGGATGACGATGTCATCAAGGTGGTCATGTCCACCAAGGTGTATGGTTTCCTTCCTGTTGATTACTGCGTGAAGGCGAAGTTCACGGTTGCCTCCAAGGGCAATGTGACGTGGGAAGTGCTGGGCGCCAAGATGGGGCAGGTTCCCATGCTGTTCGGGCTGCGCGACATCCCTGTTGAGAACGTCAAGCGCCAGGCTGAGAGCTGCAGTGATTTGACCAAAATCAAAGGCAAGACGAAGGCTGCCAAGTGCTCGGGCGGCCAGATAACCATCGAGATTTAACGCGGCTGCGGGAGGCTCTATTGACAGAGGCGCGCACAGAGAGCTTGAAGGTCTATACTGTCTCGGACCTGACGCGGGCGGTGAAATCCGTCCTGGAAGGGCATTTTGTGGGGCAGGTGTGCGTGCATGGGGAGATTGGCGAGTTCACGGCGCATACGTCTGGCCACGTCTATATGACGCTGAAGGACCAGCGCAGCAAGCTGAAGGTGGTCTATTTCGGTGGTGCGCGGGTTTGCGTAAACATGGGGCTGCAGATGGGGACCGAGGTGGAGGTGGGCGGTCGTGTGACCGTCTATGAGCCCGACGGCAACTACCAGCTGCAGGCTTTCTGGGTGCGCCCCGTGGGCGTGGGCGCGCTGGTGCAGCAGTTTGAGATGATGCGCGAACGATTGCGCGCGGAGGGGCTTTTTGATGCAGATCGCAAGCGCCCCCTGCCGTCGATGCCCCGTATTGTGGGGGTGCTGACGAGCCGCGATGGAGCGGCTATCAAGGATTTTCTGAACGTCATCCACAGGCGTCATTCGGGTGTGCATGTCCGAATTGTTCCCGTGCCAGTGCAGGGCAAGGACGCTGCGCCGCGTATAGCGAAGGCGTTGGAGTATGCCAATGCGAACAGGATTTGCGATGTGATTGTGCTGACGCGCGGCGGTGGAAGCCTGGAGGATTTGTGGGCCTTCAATGAGGAGGTTCTGGCACGTGCCGTCGCCGCCTCCGAGATACCTGTCATCAGCGCCGTCGGTCATGAGCGCGACTTCACCATCTGCGACTTTGTGGCCGATTTTCGCTGCGCTACTCCGTCGGTTGCGGCAGAGCAGGTTATAGCCGAGAAAGTGCGTCTGCAGGAGCAGGTGCTGAGTGCACAGAGGCGGCTTGCCAGCGCTTTTATGCAGAAGCTAGCTGAGATGCGGCGCCGCTATGACATCTGCGCCAGCAGGCCGTGCCTGAACAACCCATGGGAGATTGTGAATCCACGTCGCCAGCAGCTGGATATGCTTCGGCAGCGGTTGATGGCTGGTTTGCCGCAGTTGTCCATGGGGGCTGCGCGGCGCCTGGAGCTTCTTCAAAGCCGCCTTGTTTCCATCCTGCCTGGTCGTATTCAAGTGTATAGGCAGCTTTTTGACGGGCTTCAACAGCGTTTGAAGGCGGTTTTGCCGCATCTGCTGGACGCTGGGAAGCAGCGCCATCGTTTCGCGACGGCTCAGCTGGCGGCATTGGCTCCTCGCATGACGCAGGTTGCGCATGTTCGGCTGGCACGTGCGCAGTCAATGCTGTCCGCCTTGGGACCGAAGAATGTTTTGGAAAGGGGATATGCCATCATACGACGGGAGAATGGACAGGTGGTGCGACGGCAGGAAGATGTCGCCACTGGCGAAAACGTGGAGGCGATGCTGGCGTCGGGCAAGTTGAGACTGGTTGTGAGCACAGACAGTGAAAACGAATAATGGAGAGATGGTTATGACAGAAGTGAAGCAGGAGAATACTGAGCAGAAGATGAAGTTCGAGGAGGCTTTAGCCAAGCTTGAGCAGATTGTGCAGCAGCTGGAGACGGGGGCGCTCCCTCTGGAGGAGAGCCTTGCGCAGTTCGAGGAGGGGATGCGCCTCTCCAAAATCTGCGGTGACAAGCTGGCGGAGGTCGAGGGCAAAATCGAGGTGCTTGTGAAGCGTCCCGATGGCAATCTTGCTTGGGGCGACTACCAGCAACAGCCTCCCATGGGGCTTCCTCGAAACGGATAGATAGTTTTTGAGAGGAAAAAGCAGAACATTTGCCACAATGCGCATCTGTTTTGCACATGCCTATAAAGCGGAAATGCAACCGATTCGCAAACCACTGGGCTTCTTTGAGTTATTATTTGAAATTCTCAAGCTTTATATTGTTGTTATCAAGTATAATATCGACCGTTTTTTTCTTTGTTTTAAACGCAGAATGAACCATTTGACAATACAGCTGACGATTAATCGAGAGCTTGGCAAAGATGTCAAGTCTTTGGAGCGTCATGATCTTATTGTCGTGGAAACACTACCATGCATAGTGACAGGGAAGGATATTTGCCCTGTAGAGTATGCCGTTGAGCACTTTGAGGAACAGTTCTTTGAAGAACGATTCGAAGTAGTTGAAGAAGAGGGTGCGGTGGTGCTGGTTGCCAAGGAAGGCTTTCCCTTACGTGTGAATGGTGAACTGGTGCAGGGACGTTGTAAGATTGTGGATACTGATTATGTTTTCTGCGATGAGCATGAGTATGGGTTTTATGTACAGAAAGGACCTAATTGTTTGGTATTTTTAAATGGGGTAGTAGCTGTTTTTTCTACAAAAACACCATTTGGCATTATGAAAAAGGATGACGCCGTCATGGTGATTGCGAGAAAAGGGGTGCCTTTACTTGTGAACGGTGAAGAGGTGATGGGAAGCCGCAAGCTTGCTGTCGGCGACCGCATCGCCTGTGGCGGCTATGAATATGGCTACTATGTTCAGCACGAGCGAGTTGGATTGTCTTTTTCAAGCCGTTTCCTTGCCTATTTGGCGAAAGGCAGCGCAGGACTGTTTCTGTTCTTGGAGATATTGGCGATGGTTGCATTGCCCGTGTTGTTTGCGCGGGCTACGATGTGGAACAGTATCGTGGCGTCGCAGCGCATCAACAACAAGCTGGATGCCATGCGCAAGCAGGTTGCCAAGATTGAGGTTGACACCTTTGTTGCGCGAGCGATTCTAGGCGAGCTGGAGAACGAACTGGATGAACGTGCGCGCTATATCCGTCAGAACGGCTTCCAGCTACGGAGGTCTCAGCGCCGCAGGATGGAGGCGGAACTGTCTCGCATGGAGGAGATAATGGAGTTTCTGGCATCTGGGAGGCCCATCCCTGCGGACATCGTGCGGAAGCCGTCTCTGGACGAGGCCATTGGAAGAATTATTGGTCAGTAGGTGGGCAAGGACATCGCGGTTGGAGTGAACATTTGAGGTTATGACCATGAAAGCAAAACCTTTGTTTGAATATGTGGATTTGTTTGCTAAGCAACGAGTTGGCGTGTTCGGCGATGTCATGCTGGACAAGTATGTCTGGGGGCGTACAACACGCATTTCCCAGGAGGCACCTGTGCCCGTGGTTCAGGTGAAGCGGTGCACATCCGTGCCTGGCGGGGCTGCAAACGTGGCGCGGAATGTCCTGTCGTTGGGGGGAAATGTCGATTTGTTCGGCGTACTGGGCAAGGATGCGGACGGCGACGAGTTGCGCGGGCATCTTGTGAAGGCGGGGGCTGGCGTGGGTGGCCTGACGGCTGTCGCTGGGCGCCCAACCACGGTCAAGACGCGCGTGCTTTCTGGAAATCAACAGGTTGTGCGCGTGGATTATGAGGAGACCTCCTCTGTGTCGTTTGCCGTGCGCCGACGCATGATGGCGGAGTTGGAGAAATCGCTTTCTTCTGGCAAAGTCGGTGCACTGATTCTGGAGGACTACGCCAAGGGACTGTTCAGCAAGAATTTCATGCAGAGCATTGTGGATTATGCTGCGGGGAAGGGCATTGTGACGACGCTTGACCCGCATCCGAACAATGCGTTCAACGTCAAGGGGCTGACCTTGATGACCCCGAACCGAAGCGAGGCATTCGCCCTGGCGGGCATCAAATACACCAGCGGAGGTGGCGACCCGCTGAAGGACAAGGTGTTGCAGAAGGTGGCCACCGCTATATTCCGCCGATGGAACCCGCGCTATCTGCTCATCACGCTTGGTGCGGACGGCATGGCGCTTTTCAAGCAGGATGGTTCCCCCACGGAGCACATCCCCACGCAGGCGCGCCAGGTGTTTGACGTCTCTGGAGCAGGCGACACGGTCATGGCGACGATGGTGCTGGGGATGCTGGCTGGGGCCTCGCCGATGGATGCGGCTCGCATCGCCAACTATGCGGCTGGAGTCGTGGTCGGCATGGTCGGCACTGCCGCCATCGAGGCGGATGTGCTGAAGAACGAAATCAAAGCATCGTTGGCCTAGAGAACAGTTTTCAATGAATCATTTTGATGTCATAGTGGTTGGTGGCGGTCACGCGGGCTGCGAGGCGGCTCTTGCGGCTGCGCGCATGGGGGCGAAGACGCTTCTGCTCTCCATCAACAACGACCATCTCGCGCAGATGTCCTGCAACCCCGCCATCGGAGGGATTGCAAAGGGGCAGGTTGTGCGTGAAATCGATGCGCTTGGCGGCGAGATGGCGGTCAATACGGATGCCACCTCCATCCAGTTCCGCATGCTGAACGGCTCGAAGGGGGCGGCGGCCCTCTCGCCCCGCGCACAGTGCGACAAGGCTCTCTACCAGAGGCGCATGAAGCTCGTGCTGGAGCGGTGCGGAAACCTGGTCGTCCACCAGGCGGAGGCGGTCGAACTGCTCCACGACGGCGGGAAGGTGACGGGCGTGCGCACCATCTTCGACGATGTCTGGGAGGCGACGGCATTCGTCATCTGCACGGGCACCTTCCTAAGCGGCACCCTCCACTATGGGATGCGCAGCTGGTCGGGAGGTAGGGCAGGGGACCCCGCCAGCAACGAACTCTCCAAATCGCTTCTGAATGACCTGAAGCTGGACATGGGGCGTCTCAAGACGGGCACGCCCGTCCGCGTGCTTGGGCGCACCATCGACTTCTCGTCGATGGAGTATCAGCCGCCCGATGACAGCGGTCGCTTCTCCTACCGCGAACCCGACCCGAACTTGCCCTTCTTCGGGAAGCTCACGCTTGACCAGCGTCCATGCTACCTGACGCACTCCACGGAGGAGACGGCTCAGGTGGTGCGCGAGAACCTGGACCGTTCACCGCTTTACTCAGGCAAAATCCACGGCACGGGGACGCGCTACTGCCCCTCGTTCGAGGACAAGATAGTCCGTTTCCCCGACCGTCCGCGTCACCACATCTATCTGGAGCCTGAGGGGGACAGCACGGACGAGTACTACATCAATGGACTTTCCACCAGCCTGCCCGTGGATGTCCAGTGGAAGATGGTGCGTTCGCTGCCAGGCATGGAGAAGGCGGAAATCAGCCGTTATGCCTACGCCATTGAATACGATTTTGTCCATCCCTACCAGCTCTCCGAGAGCCTGGCAGTACGCAAGTGGCCGAATCTGTTTTTGGCGGGGCAGATCAACGGTACCAGCGGCTATGAGGAGGCGGCGGGGCAGGGCCTTGTCGCAGGCATCAACGCCGCCCGTCTTGCAGCGGGAAAGCCAGCGGTGACGATAGGTCGCGAGCAGGCCTACATCGGGGTGATGATAGACGATTTGGTTACAAAGGATATTGTGGAGCCATACAGGCTCTTCACCAGCCGCGCCGAATACCGCCTCTCGCTTCGGCAGGACAACGCCGACCGCCGCCTGACGCAGATTGGCTATGAGGCGGGACTGGCCACTGCCGAGCAGGCACAGCGCGTGAAGAAGCTTGAGCAGGATATCGCCGACGCGAAACGGCAGCTCTCTGAAATCCGCATGGACGGCAAGTCCGTGTGGGAGCTGATGAAACGACCCGACTTCGACTATGCGGCGCAGGCGGACTTGCCTGTGTACGCGAAGAATGTTATGGAGCAGTTGGTGATTGATGCCCACTACGAGGGGTACATCGCCATGCAGGAGGCGGAGGTGCGGAACCTGCGCAAGCTGGATAGCATCGCCATCCCCAACGATTTCGATTACGCAATGCCAGGCATCAGCATCGAGGCGAAGATGAAGCTGGAGAAACGCCGTCCCGCCACCTTGGGGCATGCCTCTCGGATTGACGGCGTCACCCCTGCGGAGATTGCCGTCTTGCAGATTGCGCTGAAAAAACGACACGAGACCGCTTCGAAAAATCATTTGGAGCCATGATGGATATGGAAAAAGGCAAAACAGGGTGCAGTTACCGTCGTCCCAGCTGGGACGAATACTTTATGAAGCTGGCGATGCTGGCCTCGGAGCGTGCGACATGTCCGCGGATGCATTGTGGGTGCGTGCTGGTGCGCGACCGCTTTGTGCTGGCGACGGGCTACAATGGTTCCATACCTGGCTCCCCGCACTGCTATGACGTGGGCTGCCTGATTGTGAACGAACACTGCGTCCGCACGAACCATGCGGAAATTAACGCCATCTGCCAGGCTTCCCGCCATGGCATCAACCTGGAGGGCTCCACCGCCTACGTGACGAACATGCCCTGCACCACCTGTGCCAAGGCACTTATTGCAGCAGGCGTGCGCAAGGTGGTCATCTCCTCGGAATACCACGACACGCTGGCAGAGACCTTCTTCCGCGACGCAGCCGTCGAGCTGGTGCGTCTGCCGCTGCCCGAGTGCGTCATCCACTACAACCTAGATGAATATAGTTCTGCAAAACCATTAAGATAGGAGAAAAGTTTCATGAAAATCAAAAGCATTCTTGCATTGGCTCTCGTGTCGTGTGCCGTCCTTTTTGCCGAGACGATGACGACCGAACAGCTGATGAAACTGCCATTCGAGGCTATCTACACGATTCCCGAGCTGGTTCTGGAGCATCAGGACGACGCCAAGGAGTTCATCATGCCCTCCATCCCCGTGAAGCCAGGCAAAATCCGTGCCCTGCGCGGACGCTTCACGAGCTGGGCCAGTACCATTGCAGGGTGCAACAACTCCATGTCCATCGAGATTAACGCGGTGCCGCTGGCCCGCTATACCAGCGCCGGCGATGAGCGCATGCTCTGCAAGAGTCCCTCCTTCATCTTCACCACTTCGCAGTATGCGGGGCGCGAGTTCGGCTATTTCACGGGCACCCGCTTTAACCTCCCCTTTGCGCCGAGCCTGGATGAGCTGGACAAGAACACCGTCGGCAACAACGGCAGTGTGTTGCTGCTTGACCTGGAGGATGTCGTCATCGGCGTCGATGGCAACGCCATGAAAATCACGAACACGCGCCGCCAGATTGGCGATACGCCTATCACGCTGATTTGCAAGGATATCGAAGTCGGCTACCTGGACAAGTCCGTCATTCCGCCGCCGCCAGGAGTGGATTTCAAGTACGCTGGCGTGTCGAACAAGGCGGAGAACAGCGGCGTTCGCCTGGAGGTCGGCAGGGCGGGCGGCTTTGCCGTCATTGGCAGCAAGGGCGACGCCTACGTGGTTGACACAAAACTCGCCATGCCCTTTGCGGCTCCCTTTGAACTGCTGGCGGAGGATGCAGAGGCGAAGGATGTGGAGGTCTCTGTCGAGGCCAGTGGCAAGTATGGCTTTGTCGTGAAGGCGAAGTGGCCGAATGGGATAGAGCTCTACAGGCGTCTGACCGTGGAGCATGACGGGCTGGTCCATTGGCTGGACGACTGGAAGAACAACAGCAATGAAATCAGGGGTATCCCCTTCCACCACCGCATCAGGCTTGCCGGGGGCGTGAAGCGCACCATCATAGCGGGAAACCAGGACAGCTCCAACATTTCCTCGCCTGACGTGAACCCGACCGTCGTCATCCTCAACAACAAGAACAAGGACGGCAGCGGCATCGGCATTACGGAGGAGAACGACTTTGCACGTCTGCTGGGCAGCATCAAGTCCACTTTTGACGATACGGAAATCTACACTGCGAACTTCGCCCTGGCCCCCAGGTGTTCGCTTGCCATGAACTATAGCATCGACGTCTTTGAAAAGGGGGGCTACTGGGGGTTCATCAACCGTGTGCGGCGCCGTTGGCATATCGGCTCGATAACGGCCCCCTATCCCTTCTTCTTCGGTGCGCGCTATATGGATGCGCCTGGGGAAAACTCCGCCGAGAAGATTAAGAACGCCTTTGCGCACCTGGGGCCCATCGCAGTCGGCGTATCGCCATGGCGCCGATTCGACCACTCGATTGTGCGCAGCAACAAGTATGCGAAACTGCCCAAAGACGCGCCGCGTGCCCCGGGCAAGACCCCCGACCTGGACATCGACGAGTTCCTGACTTTCAAGCACCGCGAAATCTACAACAGGCAGCTTGCATACGAAGTCGAGCTTTTCAGGAAGCAGGCTCCCGAAGCACGCTATGTCGCGCCGACGCACCCCGCTATGGAGACGGTCTATCTGCCCTTGGCAGACCGCTGGCCGTACGCGGAGAACGCCATCCACACGGTGACGGGCGAGATCTACCACCATCCGCACTACGACCGTTCCCATCTGGGCAACTACGTCGATAAGGACTGGGCCATCGGCTACTATGCCCCGTATGGTGGCACGCGCTACTATGACGTGCTTGTCAACGACATCATGAAGGTCATCGAACTCGGCGTCGATGGCATCTACATCGATGAACTGAGTTTCGGCCTGCACCGCGACTACAGCCGCTATGACTATGGCCGCTGGGACGGTTTCTCCGCCGACTTGGATGAAAAGGGCAACGTCGTGCGCCTCAAGAGTGACGTGGCGTATGGCAGCGAGGGGCTGCAGGCCGCCGTCATCAGCATGACGAAGGAGCGCGGCCTTTTCTTCCTGGGCAATGGCTCCGCCGCCCTCCGCAGCATCAACAACTCCCAGGCACTGCGCTTCTGGGAGGGGGGCAACGGCATGGCGACCCTTGGCTATGCGCATCTTGACCACGTGCCGTTGGTCTTTGGCAACTACGGCAATGCCAAGACGCAGAAGGGTGTCTTCGCCGCCGTGCGCGAGGGGTTGGGGGCCGCCTGCATCTACTCGCCGACCGCCTGCAACCTCGTCCTGAAGGGGCGGGACAACTTCGTCTGCAAGCTCTATCCCATCACGGTCGTGGAGATTAACCCTGGCCTGATTATCGGTCGCGAGCGCCTGATTACGCTGACCAGCGGCACCTTCGCCTGGCCTGGAGCGCCCGAAGGCGCCAAGATCGAACTGTTCAGCTACGATGCTGAGGGCAACCGCATCCCGAACAGCGGCGAAGCCCCAGTTGTGAAGGATGGCAAGGTGACTCTGACGGTTGAGAAGGCGGGGCTTGTGATTGCCGAACTGGTGAAATAAGGGCTACGAACGACGGGGGGCATCCCCCCAAACCCCCGAAAAAGGCAGGTGGAATATGAAAAAGTGTTTTCTGGTTATGATGGTGTTTTCGTTGGCTTCGGTGTATGCCGCATCCAAGATTGACAGTGCAGCTCATTGGCTCTGGTATCCAGAAGAGTTCGGCCCAGCGACGAACGGGGCGGAGCGCTATGGGCGCATTGTCTTCGAGTGCAAGGCGGATAACGTGGAGGCACGGCTGTTCTACTTCACCGACGACAACGGCGGAGCCTATATCAACGGCGTTTCGGTTGGCGAGAACCGCGGTCTCAAGGGCTTCAACGGGCCTGCGTTTCGCGTTGGCGACATGATTCGCAAGGGGCGGAATGTGCTTTGCATCCGCGTCCATAACGGAGGGGGGCCTGGCGCCATGATCGGCCACCTGGAAATCAAGGGTGCGGATGGCTATTCGCAGGATGTGGTGACCAACGCCGACTGGAAGATTTCAAGGACACCGGACACGGGGTGGACGGCTTTGGACTTCGACGACTCCAATTGGGTCAATGCGAAGGACTTGGGAAACACCATCGTACCCCCCTGGACCAACATCTACAATTTCCGCATGATCTACACGGATGCGGAGCGAGCCGTCTATGACGCCGAGCAGGCCGCTATCCAGAAGGAGTACGATGGCATCATCGCCAACCTGGGGAAAGAGCCCGAGACCACTGTGAAACTGGATGTGCAGGTTGGTAGGAAGCCACAGATTGTCATCAATGGAAAGGGCTATGATGCATTGATTTACAACTCCCCTTACCCCTGGCCATACGAGCAGGAGAAGACCATTGAGAAGATACATCATTTTGCCTCCAGCGGCATTCATGTCTATTCGCTTGGGGCGGATGTCCCGCACTTCTGGAAGAGCAAGGATGAAATCAACCTTAAGTTGTACGAGGAACGCATTCTGAAGCTGTTGCGGCTTGACCCTGATGCATACGTCAACATCGTCATCAACACGACGAGCGCACCAGCCTGGTGGATTGCGGAGAATCCCGACGAGATGGTCGATTACGCGAATGGCGGCATCCAGCCGCAGGCGACGGACCCCATCCAGAGGGTGCGCCAGCCCTCCATGGGCTCCGACAAGTGGCTCGCTGATTTCACAGCTCTTATCACGAAGGTTGTGAGCCACCTTGAATCGCTGCCTATCGGGAAGCGCGTCTTTTCGTACCGCATCGACAACGGCGTCTATCGCGAGTGGCACTACTTCGGCATGGACAGCGGAATGCCTGACACGGGCAAGGCGATGACCGCCCAGTTCAGGGCATGGCTCAGGCGCAAATACTCCACGGACGCAGCTCTTCAGGCTGCCTGGGGACGCGCCGATGTGACCCGTGACACCGCCGTGGTGCCTGGCGTTGAGGCACGTAAAAAGACCGTTGCGAATGGCCTGGTGCTGCGCGACCCCGTCGAGAGCCGCGAGGCTCTGGATTTCTTGCACTGCTTCCAGGAGCGCATACGCGATTTTATGATGACATGCGACCGTGCCACGAAGGAGGCCAGCGGCTACCGCAAGCTCTGCGGCAACTACTACGGCTACTTCTTCGGAATGCCCTATCCCGTGGAGGGTTGGCACCTGGAGAACGAGGTGATTCTTGCCTCCAATGTGGTCGATTACGAGGTCTCGCCGAATCTCTATGGCTACCGCAAGATGGAAGAGGCGGAGCTCGGGCGCAGCTTGGTGGAGAGCTTCACGCTTCGCGGTAAACTTCACATCCAGGAGCATGACACACGAACGGCCCTGACCGTTGGCGACAAGGGGCACACCCATGTGAACTCCATCGAGGAGTCCGTTGCCGCGCTTTCCCGCGACTTCGCGCAGACGCTTATCCGCAACACGGGCTGCTGGTTCCTGGACTTCAGCAAGGACTGGTACAATGACCCGCAGATTTTCCACATGTTCAAGCAGTTCATCCCGATATTGAAGCTAGCGGAGGAGAACAGGAGCGCAGCCGAGGTGGCCTTTGTCGGCGACCTTGAGAGCATCTACTACCACCGTGTCGTCAAGACAGGCTACTGCTTGACCATCGATGCTACCGCCCGCGAGCTGACTCATTGCGGCACCCCCTTCGAGACCATCGCCTTCACGGACTTGAACACCCCAAAGGTGCGCGACTACAAGGTTTACATCTTCCCGAACCTCTATTATGTCACTCCCGAGAAGCTGGCGGTGATTGAGCGTCTGCGCAAGGCGGGCAAGACCATCGTGTGGCTCTATGCACCTGGCTACCTGCATCCCGACGGACACAACGCCGACTACATCCGCCAGCTGACGGGCTTCACGGTCGCCGAAAGCACGGAACGAGCCGACGGCAAGAGCGTCCTCGCCAATGGCATCAACCAGGTGCCGCTGTCGTCCTACACCACATGTCCAAGTTTCACTATCGAGACCCCAGATGCCACACCGCTGGCCTATCGCGGGGGAGACAAGAGCAAAGTGGTGCTGGCGCGTCGTCCAATGGGCGCCTCCATGCAGTACTACGCCTCCAACGGCTTCATCACCGCCGATGGCTACAAGCAGATTTTCGCCGAGGCGGGCGTCCATTGCTATGAGAAGAGCGGCAATTGCATCATTTGGGCAAACGACTCGTTCCTCTCTGTCAGCGGCATGCCTGGCAAGTTCACCATTTCCCTGCCCGAAGCTCGGCCAGTCACCCAGCTTCTCCCCGAGAAGCTGCCAGCCTCTGCCGAAAAGCAGACCACCATCGAGGTGGAACTTACCGACAAGGCACAGATGAGGCTGTTCTACCTGAAGTAGGGAGTAACGACGGTACCCTCGCTGTCGATGTTGCGCGACTACTTGGCTGCTCAGCTCGACAGATAGGGGGTGGCGACGGCGTCATCGCCGTCGAAAACCGTGTACAACCACAACGCAAATACAACGCCACTGGCGTAGCTGTCCACTCGTGCGTAACCCGTTTGGCAAAGTTAGGGTGCAGGGTAGGGGGCATGTCTCCGACGGCGAGACGCCGTCGCCACCCCCTATCTGTCGTGATTGCAACGTTTCTCCAACGGCGAGACGCCGTCGCCACCACCTTTGAGGTTAAAAATGAAATCAATCGCTATTCTTGTTGTATTGCTGCTTTTCTGCCAGTTTCTTTCGGGCGAGGAACTTGTTATTGACGGGGGCAGCGAGAAGGGGACGCTGCTGTTCGACAAGTGCAAGACAGTGGAGACAAAGCCGTTTGCAGGCGTTCAGTGCCTTGAGATGACAGGGACGCCCGCTGTTGGCACGCAGCTGATACCAGTGGATGCGCAGAAGAACTATGCGTTTACGGGGGCGTTTCGGGCTGATGGCGAAGTGCGTGTATCCGTTGGTTTCCAGTGCTTTGACAAGAACAAGGCGTTGATAGCCAGCCACAACGTCAAAAACATCTCTGGCACGTTCACGTCCGTGGTAGCTGATGCGCCAAAGGGGGCAACGGCGTTGCTTCTGGCGGATGCCTCGAAGTGGAACCTCCAGGCAGGCCGCATCGTGGCGTTTGGAGCCAAGGAGGACTTCTCCGATTTGCCAAACCGCAAGTACCACTACCCGATTAGCAACGTGGCGCAGGAGGGCGGGGCATGGAAAGTTGAGTTCAGCAAGCCATTGCCATGGGATGTTGCCGCTGGAACCAACGTGCGCCTGCATTGCGATGGCTCGTATATGCTTACTGTGGGTTATCGGATGATTTCCACGGATTGGCAGCGGTGGCATGAGAGAATCATGGGGCAGAACAGTCAAAACAGCTCTAACAACCGCTTCTGGCCAGGCACGGCGTATGTCAAGTTGTTCTTCTATTTGCACCAGGGCAGCCTGCCTGTCTATTTGGACGAGCTATCGCTGGTGCCCATTGAAGCAGGGCAGGGCTTGGGGAGAATGGAGTTCTTTGGGAACGAGCTGCTTTCGCAGTGGAGTTATAGGGGAGGAAATGCGGTCAGGAACGAGCAGGGCATGACTGGGTTCCTCAATCAGAATGGCGGTTTTGTTTACAGGTGCCCCGAATGGGACGCTGGAGATGTGAAGCAGATTGAAGTGGACCTCGCCTCCTTTGGCCCGCCAGGACATCTGACGCTGACCTTTACCGCAACGAGGGATGGAAAGGATTTCACGGGAAGCATGACACGCAATCTGCATCCAGACGGAAAGGTGCATACGACCATCTTCCCTGTAGGCGAAAACCCTGACTGGAGAGGAACGGTCAAGGAGCTGTTTCTGCGCTCCGCTGGCTGGGACAGTCCGCGTTGCATGTTGCAGGAAGTGCGTATTATGCCGCATTCAAACAAAATACCCAAGGCAGCGGCAATCCGCCCCAACGAGCCCGTCTATATACGGGACATGATGCCCCGTGCGGAGTATTCTCTGGCGTGGAAGGGTGCAAAGAATCCAGGCGGGAAACTGGAGCTGCTGGACAGGTGCATGAATGTGGTTTCAACGGTGCCGTTGGACAAGGACGTTAGCCGATTTGCCGCAGGCGAGGAGGTGGTGCTTGCACGCTATGTGCAGAACGGGGGTGGCGAAGGCTTCCCGATTTTGGAGAAAACCAGTTGGAAACGAAACCATTATGAGGACGAATACTGGAAAAGCAGTTGGATCTGGTGCCAGCGGGAGAATGGACCCGAATATACATACG
>JAFTAC010000164.1 GCA_017458805.1 Victivallales bacterium
GCTCCTGCTTCCAGACCTTCACGGTCTCCTTCTTCTTGTTTTCTTTCTTTGGTGCCATAGTCTTGTTCCTGTGTTGTTATTTTGCGCGCGGGACAGAGCCCGCGCTTCTTCATGCCGCGCTTCTCCATGCCGCGCTTCACGCGGGGCAGAGCCCGCGCTTCTCCATGCCGCGCTTCGCGCGGGGCAGAGCCCGCGCTTCTCCATGCCGCGCTTCGCGCGGGGCAAAGCCCGCGCTTCTACATGCCGCGCTTCGCGCGGGGCAGAGCCCGCGCTTCTTCATGCCGCGCTTCGCGCGAGGCAGAGCCCGCGCTTCTTCATGCCGCGCTTCTTCATGCCGCGCTTCGCGCGGGGCAGAGCCCGCGCTTCTACATGCAGTCATTACCCCCGCGATGCCAAAGGTGCGAAGGGCAACAGCCCCAGTGTCGGCTCCAGGCGCGCGTTGATGCCGAAGGTGGCAGCTTCCGCATGGGGGTCTGTCCCGCGCAGATAGTGCCAGGCGAGCCCGCCAATCATGGCTGCATTGTCCGTGCAGTACTTGGGTGGTGCTGGGAGGAAGGCGACCCGCCGTTTGCGGCAGGCCTCCTCCACCTTGGTGCGCAGGCAGCTGTTGCAGGCGACACCGCCGCAGAGGCAGAGTAGCTTCGCGCCAGAGTGGCGTACGGCGTCCATCGCCTTCATGGTCAGCACGTCCATGACCGCCTCCTGGAAGCTGGCGGCCAAATCCGCCACCCGCGCGGGAAGCAGCTCGGGATGCTGCGTCACTGTATAAAGCAGCGAGGTTTTCACCCCGCTGAAGCTGAAGTCGAAGCGGTGCTCGGGATTGACGGCCTTTCCGGCACGCCCCGTGAGGGAGCGTGGGAAGTTGAAGGCGGCTGGGTTCCCCTCCTTGGAGAGCTTGTCGATGACGGGGCCGCCTGGGTAGGGGAGCCCCATCAGCTTGGCCGCTTTGTCCAGTGCCTCGCCAGCGGCGTCGTCCAGCGTGCTGCCGAGAATGACGGCTTTGCCGTCGGCTGGAATCAGCACGATGGCGGTGTGTCCACCCGAGACAACCAGCGCCACCAGCGGAAAGTTGCTGCTGTCCTCCAATATCTCGCGGTGTTCGATGAAGGCGCCGTAGATGTGGCCGAGGAAGTGGTTCATACCCACGATTGGGATGCCGAGCGAGGCGGCGAGCCCTTTGGCGTAGGCATTCCCCACCAGCAGCGCAGGCACCAGACCAGGGCGCGACGTCACGGCGATGGCGTCAAGATTCTCCTTCGCCACGCCCGCCTCTGCCAGCGCAGTCGTCACCACGGGCGTGATGTTCTTCAGATGTTCGCGCGCCGCCAGTTCAGGCACAACGCCCCCGAACTGCGCATGCTTGCTAATCTGCGAGGAAATGACGCTTGAAAGCACCTCGTGTCCATCGCGGACCAGCGCGGCAGCCGTTTCATCGCAACTGCTTTCGATTCCTAATACTATCATGTTATGTGCGTAACGCTCCTGAAATCAAAGAATGTAGAAACAATTTAACCCAACTCCCCATTAATATAGTCCCGAATTCCCGAAGAAAGTTCCAGAAGTGTCGTTTTATTTTCAAGTTCCTTGAGTCCCGCGGTGACGGCGAAGACGGCAGGGGTGTCAATCCTGCCATGGGTCCCTTTGACCTTCGTGCAGTCCAAACTAGTGGAAATGAACGGGATGTGCCAGAAGAGTTCGCAGGGGTCGAAGCCGATTTTGCTGTGGATATCGACGTGTGTCGCATAGTCGGGGGCCTGCCGTTTCGTCTCCCACCAGCTGTAGGCAAACCACGCGCCTGGCTTTGCCGTGAGTACCAGCTCGCCTGCCTCGGGGGAATCCAGCCCCGCCTCTGCAGCCGTCTGGATGGACTCGATACCCTCCACGCCCGCAAGCACCTGGCGGGCAGCCGCCACATCGGCCTTATCCCGCACATAGACATGGGCAACCTGGTGGTCGCACATCGCGAATGCACGTGAGTCGAATATGTTGGGGTAGAGCATTCCCTCCAGTTCACGGCAGATGAACAACCCCGCATCCAGCAGCACCTTGTTGGGATAGACGGGCAGATGCGCCTCCGTAATCGCATAGTCGCCCCACACAACCACCTCGTAGCCAAACTCTTTCGCCGTAGCCAAAAGCCCCGACAAAGAATCGGCCAGATAGTCCACCTCCCGACCAATGGATTTGCCGTGCGGCCCCTCCCGCTGCAGGCAGTAGTCCATGTTGGGCAGATAGGTGAAGAGGATATCAGGCTGGTGGAGATTCATCAGCGCCGCCGTGCTTTTGGCGCACCATTCGCCCGAGGCGCGGGAGGCCAGCGGCCCCCAGTAGTTGAAGAGCTTGAACTTGCTGCCAAGCTGGTCATACAATTCCTGCTCCAGCGTTGGGGGGCGCGTCTGGCAGGCCATGATCATGCCGCCGTGGTGCTTGTGAATCGGCGCGGGCGAGAGGCAGTAGTCCGTGCAGTCGCCCAGGCTCTGCTGGGTGAACATCACGGCAACCGTAGTCCCTTTGGCGCGTGCCTTCTCCCAGATGCGTTCGCCTGAATAGAGCCATGCGGACTGGTTCCAAAACTCCACCTTTCCGCTTCGCCTGTCAAACCGTCCGTTGGCAATGATGTTGTGCTTTGCGGGCGGCAACGCCGTGCGCATGGTCGCCTGCGCCGTGCAAGTCACGGCGGGAAAGACGGGCTGCAAGGGGCGAAAGGCCGCATCAAGCGCCGCCAGCTTTGGACTGGAGGCAACCGCCGCCATGTCCAGCCCCGCACACTCTATAACCAGCAACCTCCGTTTCATACACATCTACTCCACGTTCAGAACCTGCTCCTTGATTTTGGAGAGCTCAATCTTGAGCATCAGAGCCATGTCCCCCAGCTGCATGTCGGTGGTCTTGGCGTCCAGCGTGCTGGTTTCGCGCGTCATCTCCTGGCAGAGGAAGTCCAGGTTGCGCCCCACATCGTTATCTGCATCCAGAAAGCCCTTGAACTGGGCGAGATGGGACTTGAGGCGCACGGTCTCCTCGTTGATGTCGGACTTGTCCGCATAGAAGGCCACCTCCCGCGCAATCCTCTCCTCATCGACAGGCACCTCCACCGCCAGCTTGGCAATGCGTTCCGCCAGCTTGTCCCGATAGCGCACCAGCGAATCGTGTTCAGAAGCGATGATTTTGTCGGTCAGCTCTTCCATCTTGTTGGCGTGCTGGAGCAAATCCTCCTTGAGGGCGGCCCCCTCCTTCACCCGCGTGGCATCCAGCTCTTTTAGTGCCGCCGCCAGAGCCTCCTGCACCAGCGGCTTCAGGACAAAGGTGGTGGTGTCGGAGAGCTGAATGACGCCAGGCACCATCAGCACATCGTGAATCGTCGGAGGCGTCAGCCCGTTCGCCAGAGCAAAGCGGCGCAGACGCTCGCACACCGCCTTCGCCATCTCCTCGTCAATCGGAACACGCTCCACCAAGGCCGCAGAGGAGAGTTTGTAGGTGACGCTGACATTAAGCGTCCCCCGCGTCAGGCTCTTGGTTATCTGCGCCCTCAGCTCGGGGTCCAGGGCATAAAGCTCCTTTGGCAGACTTATCCGTATCTCCGCCTGCTTCTTGCTGTTCACCGCAGATATCTCCACGACCACCTGCGTTCCGTCTTCGAGGGAACCAATCCCCCGCCCAAAACCAGTCATACTTTTCATTGAAATGCCCTTATCAAACACATAAATTATACTGTCTATTTCATTCTGCAAACACATTGTTTTCGTTTCGCCAATTCTAGCCCCCTACGGCAACAACATCCCCTCCATGAATCTTAGTTCAAAGTCGGGAAGGTCGTTGAGGTGAAACTCCATGACCGATTGCGCCAATGTCACAAGTTCTTTTGCGGAGCGTGGAGTTGCCGCCAGACGCACTGCCGCGGCCAGCGAGGTGTTGCCGACAATCCGTGCGGGACGGTCGGGCAGCATGCCGATGGCGACAGCGTTCTGGATGTCGAGGTACTGCGCAAATCCGCCCGCCAGGACAAGCCGTTTGCAGTCCATCAAGTAGAACGCCCCCTCCAAGCTGCGGATGCCAGCGGAGAGCGCGCCTTTCGCCTTCAGCAGCTGCTCGATGTCACGTTCGGAGAGGGACAGCCCGTCGGCTACCTCCAAAGAGGAGCTGGGGGGCACCAGGCGACCGAAACGGTTGAGCCGTCCTGAACGATGGAGCACGGCAAGCACATCAACCATGGCGCTGCCGCACAGTCCGACGGGAGGTTTCCCTGGAATCATATCGTAGTCACGGAAGCCTCGGTAGCGGCAAATCGCGCCAGGCACGGCGCGTGTGCCGCAAGCGATGCCAGCACCTTCAAATGCAGGTCCAGCGGCGGCAGCCGCGCCGCCGAGGGAGCCGTGCATCCCGCGAGCTACAATTTCGCAGTTGGTTCCGATGTCGATGAAATAATCGCCCTTTTCAAGGCGGGTCTCCCAAAGGCCGCCGAGGATATCGCCCCCCAGAAAGGCGGATATCAGAGGCATGGTGTGGATGGGGACGCTGGCGGGCAGCCCCAAGCACGTACCAGGGACAGGCGCAAAATTGCTCTGCGGCAGGTCAAACGGTGCACGCCCCAGCTGGGCAGGGTTCACACCATGGAAGATGCAGGTCATGGTGGAGTTGCCCGCGATGGCAACCCGTGCGGGGGATGGCATCTTCCGCAGCATCTCCGCAAGAGCGTCCAGAAGCACCTGGCGCATCTCCACCAGGTGCGTTTCGGCTGCGCTGATGCGGGACATCACATTGTCGCCGAAACGCGCCTGCGGATTGAAGCACACTTCCCGCGCGATGATTCTGCCGTTGCACAGGGCGGCAGCGGCAAGGGTTGTGGTGCCGATGTCTATGCCAATGACCACCTTGTCGAGAACTGGCATGGGATCGAGGTCCTGCCAGGCGTCGGCGAACTGTCCGTCGGCGCACGGCAGGCAAGAAGCAAATGGAACCTCCACAGTACCTGCATCGGATAGCAGGCGTGTGCGGCAGGCCAGCACCTCGGCGGGGGAAGCCACCTCCACGCCGTTTTCAAGCCAGCGGCCAGAAAGCAGGTGGACGCGGCAGCGTCCGCAGGTGCCGCATCCATCACAGCGCATGTCGAGCGGGACGCCGAGCCTGCGAAGCTGCTCGGCCAGTCCCGTGGAACTATCGTGTATCTCTATGCGCATGGAATTGCGGGGGATGTAGAAAATGGCGGATGGCTACCGCACTTCCATGGCGGCGATTTCGTTCCAGTCGTTGATGGTGACCTTCACCGTCCATGCGCCAGGCTGTCCTGTGATTTCAAAGGCCTTGGTATCCTTGACCTCCAGGCCCATGTTGTTGAAATGCGCCACTGCGGGCTTGTTCTGGCCACCGACTGTATAGGTGCCTGATTTGCAGACAACGGTGCGTTCCTTCCCAACCATCACGCCTTCGCCCAGCTTGACGGGCGTGAAGGGGAACATCCAGTTGGCGACGGTCAGGCCGCCCGCATCGGGGCCGCTGGTCGGGATGTCAACGGTGTAGTAGTAGGGCAGCACGCCATTGCGAAGGGCGATGATAAGCCCCTTGAAGAGGACGCGCGCCTTCATGCGCGGCTCCTGGGTATAGCGGCTTGGACGGAGGTTGAGGATGATGGGCGACGCAAGGTGCCCTGTTGCCTGGTAGCGCATTTCGGGCGGCATTTCGTCAATGAACGGGATGGGGTTGCAGCGGTCGTTCTCCATCTCTGCGAAGCTGAGGCGGCCCGAGTTCTGCTCCTCGCGCGTGACGGGGTGGCCGTTGGTCAAAACATAGCCGCCCTTGGAGGTCACCTTGCGCACAATCTCCATGCGTCCTTCGGCGCCCGTGATGGCGTAGTTGTAGCTCTTGGAGGTGATTCTGCCCTGCCTGTCAAGGTTTACACTGTAGCCGTCCCAGCGGTCGAAACTCACGCCGTCTTTGAGGGTCGGGTTGAACTGGTCGATGTAGATGCCGTCGAAATCGACGTTCTTCATGACGAAATCAATCTGCTCCATCATCTGGTTGAAGCGCGCATTGCCCTTTTCGAGCTGGGGCATCAGGTTGATCCAAGGCTTGTTCTGATAGACATAGACCGTGTCAACCATGATGTTGCCGTCCTTGTCGTGGAGGAGCGAATCGCGGAGCGGGGTCACCTCGTTGAGCTTGCGGGAGAGTTCGGGGGAGAGGTACTGGCCGTATGCGGTGGCTGGGTTCTTGCGGTCGCCGTAGGTGAGAGGCAGATCCTTGCCCCAGGGCACCGTCGTCGAGTCGAAGTTCACGAGATTCGTCTCCAGCAACGCCATCAGCTTGACTTCGGGGAACTGATTGCGGAGCTCTGCGACCTTCTCGGAGGTAGCCTTGACGTACTGCTCGCGCGTGTAGTTCAGACCATCTGCATACTCGAACCAGGGGGAGACGGAGGCGAAGCGGAGCGTGAGCCCTGGGAACTTCTGCGCCCGAATCAGGTAGGGCCCTGGCACGGTGTTGTTTACGCCCCAGTCTTCGCGCACCTGGTTGATGAAGTCGAAGTAGCCTCGCTCCTCGCCAGCCAGCGGGTAGATGCTCCAATCGACGGTCAGGCTCTTACCAGCAGGCAACCCGACGCCCTTGGAGGCCATCTCAAAGAGGTTGCCGCTTTCCTCCATTTCGAGGAGGACGCGGCTCACGGTGTCCTCGACCACGAAGCCAGCTGCGCCGTTCTTGCCCGCCAGGTAGAGAGTGGGGTTGGCGGAGGCCATGCAGGAGCAGTCCGTGGCCAGCGTGCCAGTCAGGCCAGAGATGCGCCAGGTATCGGGCATCTTGTTGCTGAAGGCGAAGCGGTTTTTCCACTTGAGGCCCTGGTCTTCCTTGAGGTTGGAAGTGATGATGTCCGTCACTTTGAAGTGACCTGCAACAGGCGAGCAGAGGCGCTTGAGGAAGAGGTTCGGCGTCTCCATCGTGGCCATAACGGCCCCGTTTGGAAGCTGGGTGACAACAATCTTTACCTTTGGCTGGTTTTCTATCTTCCCAATGCCCAGGGTGTTGTACTTCATTTCAGGGGAGGCCGCATAGCTGAACGCGGATTCGATGAAGATGCTTTCGCCGCCGACCTTCAGCTCCATCCCGCCATTCGGGGAGAAGTTCAGCTGGGTAGCCCCTACTTTGACGGTGGCCACTGGCTCGACCATCTCATATTTCGCGTATTCAATGCCCGAAAGGGCGTTGAGCTGAGCGGTTGGCACGTAGCCCAGCTCGATATCCTTGACCACCAGCGTGGAGTTCAGGATGTTCTTGGTGAGGATGTTCATGAAGCGCAAGCGGTTCGGTGCATCGTTCTCAATGCGCTCATCGGCCCCGATGATGACTTTGCTCACAAGGTCATCCACGTCGAAGTAGTAGTTGTAGCCGTCATCACGGTCAAGGATGCGTGAATCGAGCTTTTCGGTTTCATCGGGTGTGAAGAGCGTCAGGAAGAAGGCAGAGCTCTGACTGCTCCAGTAGGGCACCCGCTCTTCGCCCTTGTAGGTTGTTTTCATAAAGGAGCCGCGCAAGAGCAGGCGAGGAGTGTGTCGCGCCGTGCTTGCCCCCAGCTTCTGCCCGTTGAGTTCCAGGGCGCACCATGGGTTCCAGCCATCCGTCTCCTTGGTCAGTTGGCGGATGTTGAGGCGCAGGACGGCGGTCATGCCCTCCTTCTGGGGCAGCGCAGGCAGCTGAACCACATCCGACACCATGACCGTATCACCGTTAGGAACGCGCACCGCCTGCTCCGCCTTGAATACAGGGCTGAACTGCATCTTCTCGCCTGCCATGCAAAATAACACGCAGATGACCGACAAAACAATCCCGAATCTCAATGTCTTCATTTTTCTCAATCGCACCTTGGGTTTATTTTTGAGGGAAGGAGAGGGAAGAGAACTTGGCCTCCTGCAACACCTAGGAGACCCCCGTTCCTTCTCGGACCCCACCCTTTTGGGTTGCGGTCAAATTTAGCCTGATTTCAGGGGCTTGTCAAGTCGGCTTTCTGAAAATCAAATTGTTACCTTAGTTTGCAAATAGTTGGATAATACCTTCTCCTGCGCCGTTCCACACAGCGAAGCGGCAGCTCTGGAAGGTCAACGGGCATGATCAATAGCTGAAGGATTACGAGAGAAAACACATCACGTCCACTTTTTTCATTACAACTTTTTGCAAACAACAAATCACGGTAGTATATTGTAGTAATTGATTATTAACACTTCATCTAAGAACATGTCAAAGAAGGGACACCATGAAGAAGCTCAAAGGAATCCTGTTGCTGGCGTTATGCGCCAGCTTGGCGCCGTTCTCCGCCTTCTGCGCCGAGGAGGCAAAACCCGTTAATGAGGCGCAAGTGATGGCGGTAAAGGCATTATATACCGCAGCGACGCTGCGCGAAGTCGGCTGCAAGGACACGGCGGGAGCCGTCAAGATGCTCTTCAACCCGCGTGCAGA
>JAFTAC010000165.1 GCA_017458805.1 Victivallales bacterium
CGCACAAGCCCGGGCAGGGGGGCGGTGGGCTTGTCCCCCGTCCTTTGACCGCCCCTATCTTCGGGGGGCGGTTGGGGGTATGTGCGGCTATGCGCCGCGCACTCAGGACGATACCAGAGCTGGCCCGCGTCCTGACTTCGCGGCGCATAGCCGCGAAGGACGACTGCAGCCGCGACGGACGACTGCAGCCGCGAAGGAGAACAGTAGGCGTAATCGCCCCAGTTGGGCGAGACAAAGGATAGTCCAACATGGGCGGTTGAATTGTCTGCGTTTCGAAAGGGCGCAACGATACTGCTGTATGGGCCTATATGGCACTCTGTCAGGGGACGAAGAGTGGGGTAGGTCGTGTATCCCGTGTTCGTGCCCTGCGGGGGCTCATCGGGGGCTGTCCATCTTGCTACACGCGTGGCGATTGCGCGCTTCCAGTGCGGGGGATACATAAATAGTCAATAGTGATTTCAGAGTGCCGCTCGAAAAGGGCGGCGACAAACATAACAACCAAACAAAAGGAACACAACCATGAAAAGGAACACAATGAAGTTTCGGAACACACGTCTGGTCAGGACATTGAAGCGTCTTCTTGGCGAAGAGAAGGGTGCTGTCGCCATGGAGTACATCGTCATCGCACTGCTGATAGGTGCGGCAGTTGTCGGCATTGTCATGGTCATCGGCGGGCATTTGAGCAATAAGGGAAATGCAATTAATACCACCCTGGGCGGGACGACAGTTGAGGAAATCAAAGAAGGGGCAGAAAAATACCAGACACAGAATACCAAGCTGAAAGAGAAGGCCGAAACGGCCCAGGAAGCAGCCAACAAGCTTGGAGGCAACTTCTCGAAGTAACAAGATGCTATAATCCCTCACACATGAGCTACCTATTGACCATTTGCGTCCTGGCGCCCCTGCTGGGGCTGTTGTGCTGGTATGACTGGCGGAAGCGCAAGCTGCCGAACCTGCTGACGCTGGTTCTGGCGGCGGTCGCGCTGGCCTGGCGCTTCTGCCAGCACGGCGGCAGAGGAGTGACCGACGGGCTGCTTGGAGGGCTCGTGTGCGGGTTGTTTCTATTGATTCCCTTCCTGATGCGGGGTGCGGGCGGCGGTGACGTGAAGATGCTCTTTGGTGCAGGCATCGCAACGGGTCTGCGCTATTGCTTTGCTGAGCTGCTGTTCGTCTCCCTCACAGGATTGTTTTTAGGGCTGGTGATGGTGCTTTGCAAGAGTGTCACGACAGCCCGCCTCAAGCACTGCCTTCGCATTGTCTTCGACTGGAAGTACGACCGCAAGGCTGGTGCGGAGGAGCTTCCTGCACGGGAGGATGAGCGTGGGCGCATTCCCTTCGGCGTGGCCATCGCCCTGGGCACTGTCATTACCCTGCTGTACGCCTACAGGATGGAGCAGCCGCTATGAAGCTCAAGTTTGACAGACGTGGCTCCGTGGCAATGGAGACGGTGGTGATTCTGCCTCTTTTCGTCATCATCATCTTTTTCATTTTCCAAATCAGCCTGGTCTGGGGGGCGAAACAGATGGTCGCATACGCTGCCTACTGCGGGGCCCGCGCGGCCCTCGTCTATAACCCCGTCGACTATGATGCGACGCTGGCGACGGACGGCCACTGGGAGACCCGCAGCCTGGAGACGGGCGGTTCCCAGACGGGCGTCGTCCACCACGCGGCATGCACCGTCCTCTCCTGGGTGAGCTGGACCCTCACGGAGGAGCAATCACTCTCCCTGAACACCACGGTGGCGGGAGCCGTTACGAACGCCGCTAACCAGAATTTCATGCTGGGTCCGACGGAGGTGCCCCTTTCCTCCCACATCCGCAGCCAGGTGCAGGTCGAGGTGCGCGAATTCGAGACCATCAGGGAGAAGGACGACAAGAGCTCCGGCAGCTCCAAGGAGTCGGACGACTCCACGCCGATTGAGCGTCAGTTCCCGGCTGTGACCGTCCGCGTGCGCTTTGAGTTTCCGCTTTTCATCCCAATCGGCGGCACCCTCATGGGGTATTTCTTTGGCGCAGGAGAGACCCATGTCGATACCACGGGCGCAATTGGCAGCATCGGCTTCACCGCTCCCCATGGCGATGTAGTCCAGACGTACATGGAGGCCACAGGGCGCTATCAGAACGTCCATGGCATGGGCATCTACAGCATCCCCCTGGAGGAGAGTTGCACCATGGCGAAGCCCTACAAGACCGACACCTTCCCGGTGATGTCCACCAAGGAACGGCTGATGATGCAAATTTTCTAAAACTATGGCAACGAAACAAACCGGTTTGATGAAAGAATGGCTGAAGCAGATGGCCTTGCGGCTTGTGGGCTTCAGGCGTGATGCGGAGGGCTTCGTGCTGATGTCCACGCTGGCCATCTTCCTGCTGCTTTTCGTCTTCTGCGCCTCCATCTACGCCATAGGCGAGACCATCCACCAGCGCGTCAAGCTGCAGAATGCCTGCGACGCAGCCGCCTACTCTGCAGCCGTCATCCAGGCCGACGGACTTTCCCGAATGGCCGCCATCAACCGCGCCATGTCTTGGACATACGTCCAGATGACCAATCGGCAGATGGACTACGTTACATACCGGTGGTTGCGACTGACCTGCAACCAGTTCCAGGAGGACTTGGATAATGCAAAGAAATTCAGCAAATGCCTTATCATTCCCTTGGATAAAGAAGTTACCTGGGTAGGGATGATTGTTGAAGCGTTTATTGGCTTGGGAGTGCAGTCAGTTCTCAATCTTTTCGGTCAGGAACTAGCGTGTACAGGCCAGGGCGGGCATACCCACCATGGAGAAGGCCTGGCGTACTGGTGCGGGCGCGATGGGGGCGTGAACCATGGGAAATTGCATGAAATTGAGCTGAACGACGACCCGCCTGATTTTGACTTGTCCCTCTCCGGCGCTTTTGAAACTGCCACGAATGCGCTTATTCAACGCTGGATAAACAAGGACAATATCGAGGGTATTTTGAATCTGCTCTCTCCCCTCCTTGGAAACAACGCGGAAAACCTGGGGTTGCTGATTGACTACGACAAGCTGAACATAGAGAGGATGAACAAGGCTTTGCCGATGGTCAACGAGATGATGACGCTTTCCATGAAGGTCTCCTCCGAGAACATCCTGAAGGCAGCGCTCAAAGACCGTCGTCTGGAGGATGAAGACATTCTGAAGGACTATCACATCTCCATCAAGATTCCCCATGCGACCAATCCCTACAATGTCGATGAGGTGACAGAGGCGACGAACTCCTACTACTCCGCCCTCCACAACACCGAGGCCGATGAGATGCTCTTCCTGAATATGCAATCCTGCGATAACGCGGTTGGATCTTTGCCATCCCATTTCCCCGTGCTATTTGGAGGTGGTCACGCCTACGGTCTTGACCAGTGGTTTATCCGTGGACGTGGCATTTATGAAAACTCGGACAATGAGACCGCATGCTATCTATGGCAAAGAACAGCCAGCTATAAAGATGGAAAATCAGGCTGGGTGAATGATGAGGGAGTTCGATTGAAGGCAACGGAACGCAGCGACGGCAATGGTGGGCTGGACTTGGGCATTCAGCGCGTGTATAAGGATGCGAACTTGAATGAGACAAAAGCGGGCTCTTTCACACGAACGAAAGAACATAAAAGACGCGAAGTTTGGGTGAGACGTTATTCAATAAAATATGATGCAATTTATAGAGGAGAGGTTCCAGACAGTGAGAAACGCTATAATGGAGTTAGCAATGGTGAATATCAAGCATATAGATATCGTCTAAATCAAATACTTGAAGAAACAAAAGAGTATATTAAGCAGAATTTTCCTGAGTGTTGTCAAAACGCAGCGCAGTATTCATTTACACGTACAAATACAAGAAGTGCTCATACGTATTATGTTCGCTGTATTATACCTAAACATGGTGGTGATGCATCCCATTCTCCCGTGTCCCGTGGCAATCACATAGTCAATCTGATGGGGTTAGTTGATACGGTACAGGCGATTGCCGAAAGCTTTGGGAAGGGCGAGGGCGAGGGTGATGGTGGTGATGACGATGACGACGGTGATGATTTTAGTGACCTTTCTGATTTCGAGGGTAAAATAGGCGAATTGGACAAGGAAATCGCGAGTTTGCAGGGGGAAATAGATTTGTTGCAGAATGACCCTGAAATCAAGGTCTTGCAGGGGAAACTAAAGGAAGACCCTGAAAACCAGGATTTGCGGAGGCAATTGCAGGCAAAAGAAGCGGAACGTGATGCAAAGTGTGCAGAGTTGCAGAGGCAATTGCAGGAAAAACAAGCATATCGAGATGAACAGCAAGCAGGATTGGAGAGAGTTAGGAACACAAGGCCTGGAGAGAACGCAGGTAGTGCCTCCAGTGGCACTGGTGGTACGAGTGGTACGAGTGGCACGGGGGCAATAGGTGGCACGAGCGGAGGTGGAACGGCGGAGAACAACCAGGCTTCCGACGGAGGATTTTTTGCTAAGCTGAAATCATTTGTGGCGGATTTTGCCAGTGCAATGCTCGGGGATGTCCTGGATGTGCAGGCTTCTTGTGGCAACAACCATACGCAGGATTACACGAAGTATCCGATGTGCAGCAGTGCTTCGGACAACTACGCGCTGTACTCGCAATACCGCTGGGGGGCTGCCAAATGGTATTGCCTCACCACCATGAAGGCCTATCTTGTGTGTATTTTTAAGGGGGATAATATCTGGTGCGACTGGTCAAGGTGCAAAAAGTCTATTTTGGGAAGACATGTGAAAATCAGAGGCAAAGGTCATTGGCATATACCGAAATGGTTTTGTGCCAGTGGGGTCAATGACCCTTTGGAACAGGCGTCCATAATTAGTGGCTATGAGTTGCCACCGGTCGTCGAAAAGCTTGGTAAAGCAGCCGCAGAGTACTTCATCCCAGCTCCCCTGCCGGACTCTGTCTTGCATGGCAGGCGGGATTTGGTTGGTCCAATGCATGGCTATATGGAATACACAGGGGATGGAGAGCATTTGCTCTGGCCATTTGGACAGTTTACCGGAAGCGTCAGCCGTATTGAGCGAGATAAGTTCCAGAGCTGCGTGCCGTTCTTCGGCGTGCCATCATCGGTGACGCCTGTTGGTGCGGCATACGCCAGCGTCATCCAGGGGCACGCGCGTATCTATGCCGACGACAAGCGGATATTCGACAACCGCTATGTGGGGGCAAAGTGCAAGCCATGGGTGCTGAACGAGCGTTTCTTCTCGTGGGACGGGACGATTGTGGTGGGGGCGGCGATGAAGCACCGCAACCCCTTTGTGCAGCTCTTCGACTTCCTGAACCGCGAATACACCAAGGAGCAGAACCTGCCCGAATACAGCATGCTCTCTGCCTTCAACATCCCGAATGGCAATGTGATGTGGACGATGAGCGCCTCCCGCGCCGGCGTGCGCCGCCACCGCCGTGACGGCCTTTACGACCAGGCGCGCCAGTACCAGATTACCTACGACTCCACCTGCGATGTGGAGAACCTGGAGTTTTCCGGTGGCAAGGGGCCATACTACTTCAACCCTGGAAGCGGTCAAAAGGGAAGCTGGATGCCCATCAACAAAACCTCGACGAGCAACGCCTGGGAGTGCGACACGGAGAAGAACCCGCTTGCGCTCTCACGTCCCGACATCAAGGGGCAGGAGAAAGTTGCCGTCTGGAACGGCTGCCCATGCACGGGAGGAAATTCAGAGAGCTTCAAGTCGATGTGGAGCCTGTGCGAGTGGGACTGGGATGCGACGCTGCTTCCGCTCCGCTACGCGGGCGTCCATGCGCGTTTGCAGCTGGTCGAGGAGAAGGGGCGCCCCATGTCCTTTGCAGGAAAGTCCCTTGACAAGCTCTGCTACAATGACAGGCGCAAGGCCATTAAGGAGATGCGGGAGATGTCGGACGCGAGCCGGAAGCTCAAGTCCGACAAGCTCAAGGAGCTGGCGGAGAATGACGACTATTTCGGCGATGGTCGCCACTGGGTGTGGGACGCGGAGGAGTTGATTGGCCTGCAGTTCTCCTGGGACCGCGACCCGTTCCTGGTATCCACTTGGAAAGAGGCGAACTCCACCTTCTTCGAGGATGCCACCGCAGCGGCGGCCCAAGGTCTCGGCAACGCGGGAGCCTCGTATCTGAACAACTCCTACCAGGGACCCGATTTGGTGAACAGACTGCCTCGCATCAAGAAGGGCACGCAGGACGATGCCGAATGGCGTTATATGCTGCTTCTCCGCTCCAATAGGATATTGTAACGATGACGACGCGACTTATCACATCCGCGAAGGGCTCGGTGATGCTTGAGTTCATCCTCGTGCTGCCCCTCTACCTGCTTCTTTTCGGAGGCACCTTCCTCACCTTCGAGCTCACGTTGGCGCGGATTTACCTTCAGGAGGCGAACCGCAATCTGGCATGGCTTGCGGAGGACCGCTATTGCAAGGACGAGAAGGCTCCCCTTGCGGCC
>JAFTAC010000166.1 GCA_017458805.1 Victivallales bacterium
AAGAGTGGGTGATCAAAAGCTACAACGGAAATCTCATCCTTGCGGGCGGACGCCCGCGCGGCACCATCTACGCTGTCTATGAGTTCCTTGAACAGCAGGGAGTTATATGGCCAGCACCAGCGATGGAATACGTCCCGATGCTCTCCTTCCTCTCCATCCCACCCGTTGACCAGCGCAACAAGCCCGCATTCCTGGTGCGCGGTATCTACACATCTGCCCCTATGAACTCCCCCGAGGCAGCCGCGTTCCTGGTTCGCAACAAAATGAACAACGACATGAGGGCCCCCGTGGAAATGGGAGGCCAGGACAACTTCGGCAAGCCCAAAGGCTGCCACACCTTCTTTGCCTACTCGAAGCCTGACTGGCCCGATGAATGGTTCTCCATGAACGCCAAAGGCGAACGTGTCCGCTCCACGAGCGCCAATTCAGGTCAGCTCTGCCTCACCAACCCAGACCTGCGCAAGGCGATGGTCGAACGCCTCAAGGAGTTCATTGCAGAAGACCGCAGGAACATTCCGCAGAAGGAGTTATGGCCATTCATCTACGACATCAGCCACAATGACACGGGTGGCCAGTGCCAATGCCCCGACTGCAAGGCATTCGCAGAACGTGAAGGCGGCTACAGCGGCCCCATGATCGACTTCATCAACTCCATCGCCAACGAAATCGCCAAGGACTACCCTGAAATCTACGTCCAGACCTTCGCCTACACCTGGACGCTGGACGCCCCCAAGACCATCCGCCCCGCGAAGAACGTTCTGGTGCGCGTCTGCAAGCTGGGTTGCGAGTTCCTGCCCGGCGGCAAGGCGGACACACAGTTCCCCAATGTCCACCCGCGAAACAAAGACTACCACGACAACTTTATGAAGTGGGCGGCCATCTCCGACAATCTCGCCGTCTGGGACTACTGGATTATCTACAGAAGGCAGTTCCAGCCCCCCTATCTCAACGCCCGCAGCCTCCATCAGGACATGCTCTTCTACCGCGACAACCACGTGAAAACCATTTTCGTGGAGAACGAATCCTTCTCCGACACCAGCTTCGCGCAGTTCAAGCTCTGGTTCGGTCTGAAGGTGCTCCAGAACCCAGACCAGTCCTATGACACCCTGGCGGACAATTTCTGCAAGACCTACTACGGCCCCGCCGCAAAGCCCATGCGCGAATACATGGACTACCTGCAGCAGCGCGAAATCGACGCGGACTTCCCCATCGGTCGAGGCACGATTTTCACCTTTGTCAACGCCCCTGGGGCAGAGAAGATGAATGACATCCTCCCCTATACGGACCGCGAGTTCTTCGAGAAGTCCAACTCCCTGCTGGACGATGCGGAACGCCTTTGCGATGGCAACCCCGTCTTCTCGCAGAATGTCCGCCGCGAGCGCATTCCTGTGGATATCACGCTCATCAACTCCTTCGCCAAGTACAAGGAGAAAGCCCCTGTCGGCAGCCTGATTGCTCCCGCATTGGAGGCTCTTGTCACACGTTACTCCGACAACTATCTCAATAACATCAAATACTTCTATGACTCACCAATCTTCGCCAAGAATCCAGGGCGCATAACCTACATCAAGGCGAAACTGGCGCAGAACAAGCTCTCCCTCACGAATCCCGAGGCCGTCCTGCCCGAACAGTTCAAAGGCAAGAACGCCGTTGAATTCAACTGGGCCATGTTCAACGAGAGAGAGGTTGTCAGCGACAAGGACGCATACGGCGAACACGCCAAACGCCTAATCGACAGCACAAGCCCCGGTTTCCACAAACTCCCCTTCAAGATGGGCCTCTACACTGTGGAAACCAAGAAGTTCCACACCACCTACGAGATGCCAGCAGACAAGATTCCGCAGGACGAGAAGTACCACTGGTACACCCTTGGCAAGTTCGAAATCACTCCCCGCACCTACATCTGGTTCCACTGGACCTGGCGCCTCCAGCAGTACGTTGACAGCGTCTATGTCAAGGACGGCGACAACTTCTGGAACATCCACGTCTCCGTCAAACTCACTGGTGAACCCTACGTCAAAGGCTCCAAATCAAAACCCCAGGTCCTTGTCGATCGTATCATCCTGACAAAATAGCGTCGCCATGCCCAACACCCCCGTTGTGCCTTGCCACAATGGGGGTAACGACGACGTCACCGTCGTCGAAAAGCCGTGCCCAACAACAGCGTTGTGCCTTGCCACAAC
>JAFTAC010000167.1 GCA_017458805.1 Victivallales bacterium
CAACAGGTGACGCTGCCCACCACTTACGTCACCTATGCCTTCAACAAGCCAGTCGGCTACACATGCACGGTCTCCGACCCGCACGCTGAGCACACCATCTATGAACTCCTTCCCGAGGAGATGCACTCCCTGCACTACGTTGGGCGCCTGGACAGGGACACGGAAGGGCTCCTGCTCCTAACTAATGACGGTGCCCTGGAACAGGCCATCACCCACCCCTCCTTCGAGATTGAAAAGAGGTACCTCGCCCTCTGCAAAGGCACTTTTGACCGCGAAATGGAGCGGGAGATGAAGGCGGGTATTCAAGACGACGGCGAATACCTCCGCGCGAAGAGCGTGCGCGCAAGACCCTCGCAGGAGCCTGGCTGCATCATCATCGAGATGGTTCTGACAGAGGGGCATAAGCGCGAAGTACGCCGCCTTTGCTCGTCCGTCGGCCTTCGCGTTCTGCAACTGCGGCGGTTGTCGGTCGGCAACATCCGATTGAACGGATTGCCCCTTGGCGAGTATCGCCAAGTGAATGAAACGGAGCTTCAGGTCCTGCAGAAACTTGCCTTCGGAAACCACCATGCCTGATCTCCTTGAAACAGATTTCATCGCGCTCCGCAAAATCCCCTATAGCGAGCATGCAATTATCTACAGTGGCATCTCCCCCGACTATGGGCGAATCGGTTTTCTAGTCCCAGGTGCCCAAGGCGGCTACAAGCGCGCCTTCCCTGAATTGGAGTTGTTTAGACTAGTCCATCTGCAATTCATAATGGGCAATAGCGAGCTTTGCCGTATCAAGACCTTCGAGCTTCTGGAGAGCTTCGATGAGCTGACGCAAAGCTACGCTCGCTACGAGGCAGCCAACTGGATTGCCGCCTTCTGCGCCCTCAACCTGATGCCGATGCTGCCCCACCCGCATTTTGCTAACGCCGTCGAAGTCGCCCTGCGCCGCCTCGCCAAGGAACAGCTTCTCCCCGAGGCAATCCTGACAGGCGTCTGCCTTGCCTTCATCTTCGAGGAAGGGTGGCTCTCCAGCGCCATCCAAACTCCAGAAGCATCGGAACAGTGCAAGGTCCTGCTGGAAATGGCCGCAGGCAATCCCCCTCCCACTTTGACGGACGAGTCCTGGAGGCAGCAATTCGACTGGTGCAGGCAGCTCCTGCTGTACAATGACTGCAAACTGCCAGAATAATTAGAAATTAGAAATTAGAAATTAGTAATGAGAAATTAGGGGGATAGGGGTAGTTATCGCGTCCATAGCTTCAATCGTTTTTATCGTATTTTTCATTTTCCAAGTCGCCCCTGACATGTTTTGGCAGATGTCTTGGTGTAGATTTATCGGTGTTCAAAAGCCCCAACTACAAAAATCAAAAAAGAGGAAACAATTATGGACACCCCAAAGAACGAAACAAACGAGAACGATGACATGGAAAAGCAACTGGCAGAGCTGGAGCGTCTGGGCAAGGAGATTGAAGAGAGTATGAAGGAGCTCGACAAGCTCACCGAAGCAGACGCCGAAGGTGCTCTCAAGGAAGCCGAGGCATCTGACGAGGACCTGGAAAGCCAGGTGGAGGAGCTAAATCGCCTAGAAGAGCAAATAGACGAGGACATAAAAAAACTGGATGCCCTCGACAGCGAAAACGACAACACCGAGACCACTGACAGCGAAAACAGTGAGCAGCCTGCCGCAGCAGAAGCACGGGAGATGCTGAAAAAGCTGTCGGAACTGAGGCGCGTTTTCGGGGAAATGGGCAGCTTTATTGACAAGCTTGGCAGCCTCTGCGAGAAGATTGACACGGGTGTTTTAGATGATCCACCCACGCCAGATGAGCAGGGTAAGGATGAGTAATGTCCTGGCTTGAATTACTATTCAGCGGCCTGCAGATCCTGACGCAGACATCACAGCCGACACCAGTCTCAAGCGTAAAACGTCCAGCCACGCAGAAACCGCAGGCTCCTGCACCAACAGGCGGCGACTGGAGCTTGCTGGCAACACCTGAAAAGGGAATGAACCTCACGGTTTATGACCCCCAGGGCATCCCCCTGCACCTGAAGAAGGCGGATGTCATCACACACGGAGGCGAAGGGGTCATTTACCGTTTCACACGCAATCCAAACATCCTCATCAAGGTATGCAAGCCTGAAACTCTGGCGGATGCCAAGAAACTGCGGCTCTTCCCTTCGCGGCTGGCTGCCATGATGCGGCTGAAGGAATGTCGCGAGGCACCGTTTCTAGCGTGGCCCCTGATGCCCGTCATGGATACACACGGAGCCCCCATCGGCTTCGTGATGCGGAAGTATATAGGGCGCACCCTTCGTGCGCTCTTCGCCCCCATGCAGGTACAACGATTCTTTCCAGGCTGGGACCGCCTTCACGTCACTCAGGTAGCACTCAACTTTCTGGACGCTGTGCGGATGCTCGCCAAACACAAGGTGCTGATCAATGATTTTAATCCTGGCAATTTTCTGGTTGACAAAAATGGCCTGGTGCGCCTCATCGACTGCGACAGCTTCCAGATTCCAGTGGAGGACGGCCCGCCACTCATGACGCGCACCTACACGCCAGAGTTCTGCGCACCCGAGCTGCTGCTTCACCCAGAGCTATTCGAGCAGCCCCGTACCCCTGAACAGGTGCGCTTCAGCCTGGCCATCGTCATCTATATGATACTGATGAGCGGCCTCCATCCCTACGCCCGCTGCGGCGGCGGAGACCCAGCAGAAAACCTGAAAAGCGGCAAATACCCACTGGACAAAAACAGCGGTGTACGCCTGCCCGTCAGTTGGCACAAGTCCGTCAGCTGGCTCACGCCAGGCCTGCGCGACTGCTTCCGCCAAATGTTCACGGTGGGCTTTGATCACCCTGAAAAGCGCCCTCTTCTGGGAGAATTGCGTGCAGAAATCGAAAACTTTATCACTGTTATGAAGACAAGCAAAAACAACAACCAACGGGCCATCCTGCCCACTGCAAAGAAAAGGGTAAACCAATGAACAACTACGCAGAAGAAACCACCCTCGATGTCACAAATCCCGCCCCCCGGTGCCCCGTCATCCTGCTGCTCGACGTTTCGGGAAGCATGGCCGACGCCCCCATCCAGGAACTCCGCGAGGGCCTCAAGCAGTTTTTGCAAGAGACAAGCGATGATGAAACCGCCTCGATGAGTGTCGAGCTCGAAATCATCACCTTCGGCGGCACAGCCGAAATCGCTGCCCCATTCGCCCCCATCAGCGAAATCTGCGACAATCCCCCAACCCTGAACGCCAAGAGCACCACGCCGCTTGGGGCTGCTCTCGCACTGGCGGACAAAGAACTCAAGGAACGCCGACGCCTCTACAAGACCAAGGGCATCTCCTCCTACAAGCCATGGGTCATCTTGATGACCGACGGCTACCCCAACGACGACTGGGAAGGCCCCGCACAGTCCATGCGCAGCCTCGGTGAACAGCGCAAGCTCCAGTTCATCGGCATCGGCATTGGCCCAGAGGCTGATTTCGAGGCCCTTCGCGGCATCGTCCCCACCCACCCCGGCCCAGTCAAGCTGAAAGGGCTCTGCTTCCGCGAGTTCTTCAGCTGGCTGACCGATTCCCTCAAAAGCGTCTCCGCCAGTTCCGTGGCTGACCAAGACAAAATCCAGCTGGGCAACGTCTCCTCATGGGCCGATTTGGCAGGACCCCCCCCTTCGGAGCAATAGGTGATGGCAACTTGGACAGGTCATGCAGTCTCCGTGCCTGGCAACGGGCACATCCGCAGGGAAATCCCCTGTCAGGACGCCAGCGGCGTGTGGCTGGCTCCGCGCCCCTGTCTTATCGTCTGTGATGGGCGTGGCAGTGCGGAGCTGTCGCATCTAGGGGCACGCGCCGCTGTCAAGGCGTTCCGCTCCCAATGCGCCGTGATGGAGCGGCGACTGGAAAACATATTGGACGCAACTTTTGCGCGGGGCAGAACTCACGACTCTACATGCGGCGACTGGTTGCGCTTTTGCCGTCTCATCATCCGCACCCTCTGCCAGCAGAAAATCGAACTGGCAGAGGAGCATGGGCGTCCTGAAAGCGAATTCGACTTCACCGTTGCGTTCGCGGTCTGGGGCACACATCGCACGGGGTTCTTCCAGGTAGGTGACGGCTCTCTCGTCACCTGCCGAAATGGCGTATGCGAAGTGGTCTTCCAGCCCGACAAGGGGGAGTTTGACAACCAGACCCGTTTCCTCCACCCAGGCGACGACCTAAAGGGCAATTTCCACTCCACCCTCCAGGAAAACAACGGTCTCACGGGCATCGCCGCCACCAGCGACGGCCCTGAATACCTGATGTTCGA
>JAFTAC010000168.1 GCA_017458805.1 Victivallales bacterium
ACCAGGCGCTGTTTCCCTTCATATCGTGGCGCAGGACGGCAAGGCCTCCGACACTTCCACAGGCCCTGCACAACCCCAAACGCCGACTGTGTCTAGGCTGAACCTCAGCTCCGTGAAAACCGCCTCCGCTCAGCCTGAAAGCGCACAGGCCGCGCCTGCCGCCAAACCTTTGACTTCAACGTTGCGTCTCAAGAAGCCAACTGTCGCCCCAGCGGCATCGGCCCCCGCCCCCGCTCCCGCTCCTGCTCCCGCTCCTGCTCCCGAACAGGCCCAAGCCCCAGCACCCACCCCAGCTCCAGCCCCGGCAGCTGAACCAACGCCCGCGCCTGCGCCCGAGGCGACAACGCCACCGCCGGCAAAGCCCATGTCCTCGACCATACGCCTTAAGCGTCCAGGAGCGGCGGCCCCAGCGTCGGCGGAAGCTCCGACCGCAGCCGCCCCGGCTCCAGCGCCAGCACCAGCGTCAGCGTCAGCGCCAGAAGAGAAAAAGCCGCTCGTTCTGGCTGCCGTTGGAACAAAGATTCCCGAGGCAAGCGAGACGGTTAGAGTTCGCAATCAAGCGGCTTCTGCCCCCGCAGCGTCCCCTGCGCCGGAGGCCGCAAATCAGACGGCCCAGCCTGCGCCGGAACCTCCGCCAGCCGAGTCTGCAAACGCATTGAAGATTAAGACAGCAGGTGCTACGCCAGCACCTGAAACAACCGCAAAGCCGGCAGATGCCCCGAAGCCAGTCGTGCCTAGCGCTGATGGACGCCGTGCGACATTGAAATTGAAAAAGGTGGAGCCGAAGAAGACCGAGGTCAGCCTTCCGCCTGGCACCGCCCCTGCGCCAAATATGCCGCCGGTCCAGCCTCAGCCCCAGGCGCCTGCCCCGGCTCCGACCGAGACAAAGGCACCAGAACCCGAGCCAGCCAAAGCCAAGGAGCCGACGCCCGCCAAGGCCGCGCCGGTACAGGAAACTCCTGCGCCTCAGGCCAAGCCATCAGCTCCGTCAGCGTCGGCGACCACTTCCGCAAAACTTCTGAAAGCCCAGTCCAGCAGTCCGAGCTTTGAGGGCAAGGTGCAGACAGCGGATGATTCGCAGCCTGGAACCATGGCCGCCGTCGCGGCGCTCGTTGCCACACTTGCAGGCATTGCGGCCCTTGTGTTCACTGTGCTTACCACGGTGAACTACCTATAGTTGAACATTCCAACGTCAGAGGAAAATATCATGGCAAAGCAGGTTAAAATCGGGTTCATAGGCTGTGGTGGCATCGCGAACTATCACTTCGGCCATTACGACAAGGACAAGAACGGCAATCCCAAGATTCCGAATGCAAAGATAGTCGCCGTGTGCGACAAGATTGAGGAACGTGCAAATGCCGCTTCGCAAAGGTTTGGCGCCAAACCATATCTTAGCTATAAGGATATGCTTGAGACGGAGAAGCTTGACGCCGTGTATGTCTGCGTCGAGCCTTGCGCCCACGACGGCATGGAGCTTATGGCGATTCAGAAGGGATGCAACCTGTTTGTCGAGAAGCCAGTGGCGCTGAGTCTGGACTACGCCAAGAAAGTGGAGGCCGCTCTTGCAAAGAAAAAGCTCATCAACGCGGCGGGATTCCAGGACAGATACGTCGATTTCATTCCCACTATGAAGAGTTGGGTGGCGCACTCGAAGGTCGGTTTCTTCAATGCCTATTGGGTTGGCGGGATGCCAGGCGTCTGGTGGTGGCGTCGCCGCGACACTTCAGGCGGCCAGGCCGTCGAACAGACAATCCACATCTTCGACATGTGCAGGCATCTCTTCGGCGAGGTGGTTGAAGTACAGGCATTCGGACGCAGAGGCGTGATCACTGACGTCGAGAACTATGACACCGAAGACGCATCCGCAGTGAACCTCAAGTTCGCAAACGGCATCATAGGCACGGTGTTCAGCGGCTGCTTCGTCAGGGGCGGCGGAGGAAAATGCGGCATTGACGTCTTCACGATGAATGGACGCCTTGAGTATGTCGAGCGCGTCTCAATGCATATTGCCGAGCCGAACCGCACTATTGACATGAAGACCGGAAACGACTACGGCCAGGAGGAGGATGACGCATTCATCGACGCCATAATCCACAAGGATCAGTCGCTTATCCTCTCGCCTTATTCTGAGGCTGTCAAGAACCTCCAGGTCGTCCTCGCCGCAAACGAGTCAATGGACAAGGGCGGCAAGGTGATAAAGCTGTAATTGCAATACTTCTATAGTATAGATGAGTAAGCTAAGGGTCGGCGGTGGATAATCGCCGACCCTTTGTGTTTGGGTCACGCTGTGCGTATGCCTATCAGGAAAGCACAGTCGCCGAATCATGTGGTTG
>JAFTAC010000169.1 GCA_017458805.1 Victivallales bacterium
CTTTCCTGTAAAAAAATTCTTAATCTGCATACTTTACACCCAAAACATAAAAAGTCAAGAAAGGATGTCCATTTCGTATGGAATTACAGTACTGACGAATCAGAAGGACCCAAAAACTTTTTCCCCTTTCCCCATTTGACAAAGGCCGTTTCAGGGCGTAGGGTATTTTGTCGCCTGGTGCCTCCGTTTTGTTATCGTCACGTTTCAGGGAGTTTTCGGGCGACTTTTTTGTGTCTATGATGTGTCACGAGCTTTTCGGGGGGGGCGGTGTTCGTCATGCCGGTCAGGCCGTGTCGCATTCCAGCCTCCAGCCTGATATGTCAAGGCCGCTCATCGGGACGGTCCTGAAGGAGCATCTCAGGCGCTCCACCAGGTTCGAAAGGGACCCGTACCACTCCAGCATTGGCCGACGCACGGGCTCCCATGATAATTGGAGCCGCGCAGCGGCGGCAGGAATTTCCGGTGGCATGCCCGATTCCATGCGCCTTGCCGCTACGCTTCGCTACGCGGCAAGGCGCGGAAAACCTGGCAGCCGGTGCCTGTTGGCTATCCTTCTGAATGGCAGCGATTTGTCTCCTTATTGCGCGGACAATCTCTCCCGCAGGGAAAGAAGCGCCGCCATGAACCCCTCAAGCCTGGAGACCAGGATTTCCGCCGTCAGAAGGTCAAGGGGCAGATACATGGAGAGCGCAAGGGAGTTGTCCTCCTCGTCCAGCGAAACGGTGGCCCCTTTCGTGGCTTCCAGGCGATGGTTGGCCTCCAGCGCGGCAACCAGCACGTTCCCGTCGTCGGAAGGCAAGTCCATGAGTTTTGCCGTGACGAGCACCATGTCGCCCGCGTCCGGGCAGTATAGGAGCGAGACCTCCGCCTCCTCGGAGGCGATGACGCAGACCCCCTCGGCATCCGGCTCGAAGCCGTCGATGCCAAGGAGGTTCCCCGTCTCCGCTATGATTTCAGCGAACGTGGACATGTGCATCAGAGCTGTTTTGCCAAGGCCTTCAACGTCGGCTGGACCACTTTCTGCCAGCCCTTGTCCTCCCTGACCATGTCAAGGAAGTCGAGCGTTATTTTCCTGAAGGTGTTTTCCAGCGCATAGACCGTGGCGTTGTTCTGGCGGCAGTTTTCAAGCCCCATGCTGAGGGCATTGCTGAAGCCATCGGAGAAGCGGGCAAGCTCCTTGTTCAATGCTTCGCGGTTCTTTTCAGGCACCTTGGGGTGCGTGGCCAGGTCGATGAAGCCTTTCCGGAAGTTGTCCGCCTTGTCATCCCCGACGACGCCCTTGATGAGCTGGCGCTCCATCGTATGCGTGTAGTCGCGCACCATGTGCGTGCTTGCCTCCTCCAGGTTGTAGCGGATCATGCAGTCCTCCACGGCCAGCAGCACGTCGCCGATGATCTCCTTGCGGACGGTCTCCTCGTCCAGCCCCTTGACGGCCTCCTTCACGCTGTCCAGGCCGTCCTGGGTGTCGAACCTGCCCAGCACCTCCGTGATCTTGTAGGAGACGGCTCCGAGCAGGTCCTCGTAGTTCCGCCTGACCGTCGCCTGCAGATTGGGCGACAGTGTGGCGAACCTGGGGTCGTTCGGATTGAACTTGACGGCCTCGTCCTTGGCGGCGAGTTCGTCGAGCATGATGTTGAGATACTTGGTCTTGACCTCGGCGAGAAGCATGGAGGTCCCGTCCGCGTCGATGATCTGGTCGATGAGCGCGATGAAGGAAGGCGTGAGAATAGGCTCGTTCTCGCCGCCATTGAGCGCGTTCTCCTGCAGGGCCTTGACGCGTTCGTCGAACTTGGCCATGATGCGTTCCTGCGCCGTGGTGTGGCGGTAGTCCTCGAATCTGGAGAGGCCGTGGGAATCCAGCCAGGCGGTGAAGGCCTCGCGCACCTCGCCAACCTTCTCGTTGTCGAAGGCGGAATAGAGCAGCTGCGCCGTATGCCCCCTGAGCAGGTCGCGGGCCGCGAAGCGGAACTCGGCCACGGCGTTGCCGGGCCCTGTCGGCGCGAAGTCCTGGGGATTCTTCTCGTCGAAGGTGTCTCCGTAGTCCATGATGTGGTCAAGCATCGCCTTTTCCGCCTCGACCCGCATCTTGTGCCCCTCGGGCGAGGCGATCCACTTCTTGAGGTCCTCCATCGCGGCGTTCGCCTCCGCCTCGTCCTGGAGCAGCACGCCCGCCCCGGCGAACTTCATCAGGCCGGTCAGACCGCTCTTGAACTTGTAGTCGCTGGTGCCGAACATCTTCTCGGCCACATCCACAAAGCTCTTCATGAGCTCCTTGTTGCGCGCCTCCAGCTTGTCCGGGGTGAAGTTGTCGGGATTCTGGTAGATCTGGTATTCGATGCGCTGCTTCATCTTCGGAAGGATGACGTCGGCGAGGTATTGCTGCGCCTCCTTGGATGCCGCGAAGACAATCATGTCCTTTGCCAGGTCAAGGGTGTCCCCCAGCTGGCGCATGGCCTCCGCATGGACGGCGGTGACCTTGGCGGCGTATTCGTCGAATCTGGTCTTGGCCCTGCTGATCGTGCCGTCCAGATGCTGCTGCAGGAGATTGCGGTAGAAGCCCAGGGCCATCTTCATGTCAAGCGTATCGAAGTCCTTGCGGCTGGCAAGCTCGAACAGGGCCCACTGGCGGGCCTCATCGAGTTTCTTGGCGCCGAGGCTGGAGAAGTCGTCGTCGATAGGCCCTGCCTGGCGCAGGAAGTCCGTGCGGAACTTCGCCCATTTCTTGGCAAAGCCCTGCGCCTGCTTGTCCGCCTCCTCGACCATGCGCTTCACCAGGGCGTCCTTGTCGCCGGTGGCATAGACCAGCGGCATCTTCTTGACGCGCTCGACGACGGCGTCGGTGGCCTTCGACAAAAGGACCTCCCCCTCCGAATAGGCGCCCTTATAGACATTCGCCAAAACGCCGCCCTGGCCGAAGACCTTGCCTTCGCGGACTGCCTGGTTGACCTTGTCCAGGTTCTTGGCGTCCGACAGGAACTCGCTGACCATCGCTTTCCGCTCCTCCGCCACCTTCGCGATGGCGATTCCTGTCTTCTCCACGCCGTCGGCGGCAATCGTCTGGCCGGCCAAATCCTGGACGGCTTTCTTGTCGAAGCTGCCCGGGGCCTCCAGAATCTCCTGGAGGCCCGCCTTGAGCTGCGCGCTCTTGTAGCGCGTGATTTCAGCGGTCATCTCCTTGGCCAGCGTCTTCTTCTCGCTGTCGGTGATGGGCCTGTCGCCGTCGGTGTACCCCTTGAACGCGCCGTGCCCCTCTTCGATGTTTTCGAGCAGCATATTATTGATACGCTCCTCGAACTCCTTCAAGTAGCCGGCCTCCAGCTTGGCGGTGTTCTTCACCAGGGCCATGACCTTGGAGTTGAACTCATTCTGCACCTTTTCCACAAAGCCTTCCGTGACCGTGACATGTCCGTCCACCTTGGGCAGCTTCTTCAGCATGGAGGCCAGGGTTCTGGAGTAGAGGCGCTTCAGCTCGCCTCCCGCCAGCTTGCCCCGTGCCTCCTTCTCGCTGATGAGGCCGTCCACGCCGAGCTTCACATCGTTCATGCCCGGCTGGGCCATCGCCTCTGCGACACGCTCTCCGATGTTCATGAGCGTCCCCTTCTCCTTGACGCCAAGAGCCCTGCCGACGGAATTGACCGCCAGGTCGTTGTTGAGTTCGGAAATCGCCTCCTGCATCGTGCCCTTGAAAATGCGGTCCAGCAGCTTCTTGCCCTCGTTGGCGTCCGCGATGGGGGACTTCAGGAAGAAGCCCTGGAGGGCCGCCTTGTGCGCCTGGGCGAACTTGGACTGGGCGCGCAGGAGCATGTCGTTGAGCGTGGCCTCGTCTATCAGCCCCTTCTTGAGCTGGGCTTTCGCCATTTTCTCAAAGCTGGTCTTCGCCTTGACAATCGCCTTCCCCACGTTCTTCTCGAACGAGAAATAGGCTTCGGCGGTGGAGCGCAGCAGAACCTTGTCCTTCTCCTCGCTGGCCTTGTCAAGATTCAGGTTCACTCCGACGTTATTCGCCACCATCTCCACCTTGCGGCTCGCCATATTGGCCATCGTGAAGCTCATCAGCTTCGAGACCAGAGCCATGTCCATGCCGTTCTTTCCGGAGGCGATCTGGCTGATGGCGTTCTCCATGTCATTCACGTAGGCCCCCATGCCTTCGTCAACCAGCTCCTTCTGCCCCGTTTCAGCGTTCTTCTTGACGCTGCCGTTCTGAATCCGTATCGCGGTACCCAGCTTGTAGGTGTCCTTGGCGATGGCGTCCATGGTGTTCTTGAAGGCGTCGCTGGCCTGCTTGTCCTCGGCAATGGCGTCGCCGATGCCGTGCTCGGCGAGGAAGTTCTTCGTGAAGGTGTCCAGAAGCCCCTCCGCCACGTAGGCATTCTTGGCCCCCTGGAGGTCATTGTGGATTCTCTTGCCCTCCTCCGCAGTGATGTTGGCATTGTCAATCAGTCTCAGCGCATCCTGCTGCATGGCGCTGTTAATCGCCATCTGGCGGGCGCCCCTGACCGTATCCTTGCCTCCCTCCACAATCTTGTCAAACCGGGCGTCGCCCGTGCTCTTGGCCACCACGTCGGGCGGGTTGTCGATGAACTGCCTGGCGCCGAGCATGAACTTCTCCGCCTCCTCCATGATGGCCTCGAAGGAGAAGTTGGCGTCCATCTGCAAGGCCTTGTCGCCGTTCTCGCCGTTGGACCATTCGCGGATGTTCTCCACATTCTGCTTGAACAGGGCGGGCAGCACGTCCGTCATGAACTTCTCGAAAATCATGCCGCCGGTGCCGACCACGCCGCCTTCTCCCTGCTGTGGCACAAGCCCCTTGAGGGCGAGGAAGTGGTGGAGGGCTCCGCGCAGCTGGGCCGTCTCGTCCTGCGAAAGGTGCAGCCCGAAGGTGTTGTCCAGGGCCTTCGCGCCCGTGAAGAGCTCAGCCTTGTCCCTGAGCAGCGTCTCGATCCCTGCCCGCTTGACCGCCTCGTCGCACAGCCTTTCCAGCTCGTGCAGCGTGGTCTTGAATGTCAGCTCGTCCATCTTCGGGGTGGCCCCCTCCTTGTCAAGGTCGGTTTCCCAGAGCTTGCTGAGGTCGCCCATCTCCTTGGGCAGCTTCAGGAACTTTTCCTTCAAGGTCTTGACGCCATCATCCGTCCCCGGCAGGTTGCAGCGCTCCGCCGTCTTCTTGAGGAGATTGTCCAGCATCTGCATGCGCCCAAAGGGGGTGTTCATCATCTTGTCGTATTCCTGGAACGCCTTTTCCAGCTCCTTTCGCGAGAGGGCGTCGGTCCGCTTGCCGCCATCCTTCTTGCGCACGTTGGTGATGCTGTCCATCAGTTTCCGGACGCGCGTGCTGTCAGCCCACCTCAAGTCACTGGCCATCGCCAGGGCGAACTTTTCGCGCATGGTTTGGTTTTTGGCCGCATCGATGTTGGTGCGCCATGATATGTTGAAGTCGATCTTGTTGTTGACCTTGGCGATTGTCACGCCGCCCTTGCCGTCTGGCACGAATCGGACATAGCCTTTGTTCTTCGGATTCACTGTGTTGACCGCCTTGCGAAAGTCGTCTATGCTGATATTCGCCTTCACAGCCTGTTCATTCGTTACTTTCCCTGCCATTGTTCACACCATTCCATTTAATTGTTTTCAACCAATCCCTCCTGTCCGTTTTCGCATCTGGGGAGGGATCTATCGACATTGATTACACGGCTCCGGGCCAAAGGTTACACGCGCATGAAAAATGAGTTTCCCGCCAGCACGTCATCCGCAGAAGGACCATCCCAGCGCGGTTCCTCGGAAGCAGGTTCATATTCGCTGCTGGAAAGCTGCACCTTCCATTCCTCTGCCTTCTGAACAAGGGCAGCCAGGTGATTCAGAAATGTCTCCTCCCCTTCCTCAGCCCCCCTGTACCACCTTTGCAAAAATGCATCATGGGTGCCAGGCTCCAAGGAGAGGGTGGCGCCTGCCGTGTCCAGGAACAGGTGGTTTGCCGTCAACATCTGGCGGCAAAACTTCGATAACGTCTCTTCGGGGATTTCCCCCAGATAGACAGCGGCCAGAATGCCTCCTTCTGCGGAAGAGGAGAGTTGCACCTGACCATCGTCCAGGTCGAGCGTAATCTCCTCTTCCTTAACAGCATCCATCAATTCTTCAAAATTCATTCAAATCTGCTCCTGTATTATCCACAACAATCAAGATGCCATGTCATCTTCTGCCAACAGATGCTATGCAATCTCCCACGCTACCATCCTGTTTGGGCAAAATAACGCATTTCATCCTTGAATCTATTGTTGTTCTCTTGATGCGAAATCGTTAATATAATGGCAGTTTCAGATTCTTACAAGCAGTTTCCGCATTTTCCAAATGAGGAAAGCTCAAATGTTCTGTTACCATACGAGTGGAAAATAACAATGATTGTGAAATAGATACTTTGATGACCGATGTCGTTTCTCCAAGCAAATCACCTCTTGTGTTTGCGGAGATTTGAGGCAAGCATCCTAATACCTTTCAACCGAGCCGAAAAGGCGCATCTTGGCACGCATGGACTCGCGCATGGCTGCGTCGGGTTCGGCGCATGCGACTGCGAACCAGCAGGTCATCTGGCCTCGCTTGTTGAGGAAGTCGCGCATGGCCGTGTTCCAGGCGGCGGTGAGTTCCGAGTAGATGTTGACCTTGGCGATGCCTTCGGCGATGGCCTCCTGGAGCTGGTCGGCGGGAGTGCCGCTGCCTCCATGGAGCACTAGAGGCACATTGGTCGCGTCGCGCAGTTTTTTCAGGCGAGGAATATCCAGCTTCGGTGCGGAGATATAGACGCCGTGCGTGGTGCCGATGGAGACGGCCAGCGCATCCACATGCGTCTCCTCGATGAAGCGCACCACGGAATCGGGCTCTGTCAGCACGGTGTTGGCGTCCTTGAGCAAGCCGTTTTCGCTGCCGCCGTCCGCCGCGCCAGTTATGCCGCTGGCGACATGGCCGAGTTCGGCCTCGACGCCGATGCCGCGGTCATGCACCTTGCGTACAACTTCCGCGCAGAGCGAGGAGTTTTCGGCGAACTCCTTTGCGGAGGCGTCAAGCATGACGCTCTGATAGCCGATGTTGGCGCATTTCACGCAGGTCGCAATGTCGAGCGCATGGTCGAGATGCAGGCAGACAGGCACCTTTACCTGCTTGGCTGCGTAGATGGCGCTGTTGTACCAGTAGCCCAGCGAGGCCCCTTCGATGTCAATCGGAAGCGAGGCCAGGATGATGGGCGAGCCCATCTCCTGAGCAACCTCGACCGCGCTTCGCATCATGGTGGTATTGGAAACATCGAACATGGGGACTGCATAGTGACGCTTCTGGGCGTCGGCCAGCATCTCCTGAAAACTGACAATAGCCATTGCTTAAAAACTCCTTATATGATTGGAAAAGTTCTTCCACAGTTTAAAACGCTCTGCGTATTGCGCTGCGCGTTCGGTCGAGGGCGTGACCTCGCGAATGACCTTCGGTGCAGGGATCTCAACGCTGTCCAATGCCAGAGCCGCCAGTGAAGCGGCCCCGCGGCAGCCCGCCTCCTTCACGCCGATGAGCGAAATAGGCATGTCGAGAATGTCGGCATGCAATTGAACAACCTCCTGCGAACGGAAGCCACCTCCCGTAGCGATGAGCTGCTCCAAGGCGATGTCGTTCTGCTGGAGCAGTTCCGCATTGAGCTTCATTTCCATCGCAACGCCCTCCAGAAGGGCTTTCAAGACGGTGCCTCTGCTGGTGTCGAAACGCCAGCCATAGAGGCAGCCAGGCGTTCTGTCATCGAAATAGGGCGTTCCCGAGGCGGTGAAATAGGGGATGGCCAGAAGGTCGGTGGGGCCGTCTGGCATGTCGGCGAACATCTGCGCGTAGTCCTGCTTGGGGTCGCGTATGATTTCACGGATGAAATACTCGGCGAGGTTGCTGCCCGTCAGCGAATAGGCCACGGAGGCGTAGGTGCCTGGCCGTGCAAAGTCGTAGGTGCAGAGGTTGGAGGCGGCAAGTTCGTCGCTCAAGACGGGGCCAGATAGGATGGGAACCATGCACTCGACGCTTCCAGCTGCGTACATCGCGCAGCCAGGGCGGCGTGCACCGCAGCCGTATGCGCCAATCACCTGGTCATGGCCGCCTGTCACCCAGCGCACATCGGGAGGCAGACCGAGTTCCGTCGCCACGTCGGGGCGCAGTGTGCCGCAGAGCGTACCGGAGGGCAGGGGGGCTGCCAGTTGATCGGCGGTGATGCCGCAAGCCTCCAGCAGTTCTGGAACCCATTGATGGTGGATGACATCGAAGAGCATCGTGCGGCCAGCCAGCGGATAGCCCATCACGGGACGGCCTGTCAGACGGTAGGCAAGCAGGTCTTCGAAGCAGAGGAAAAGACGCGAGCGGTTGAAGATGTCGGGCTGGTTCTCGCGCAGCCAGAGCAACTTGGCTATGGAGAACATGGCGGAGGCTGTGTGGCCTGTCTGACGGTAGAGGCGTTCAACTCCGTATTTTGCCGTAAAGGCGCGTATGGTCTCCGATGCGCGCGTGTCGCCAGAAATCATCGCGGGCGCAAGGATATTGCCATGGGCGTCCAATGGCGAGAAGGCCTCGCCCTGCGACGAACATGCCAGTGCCCGCACAGGGTCGGTGGCGCACACGGTTTTCGCACAGGAGGCAATCACCTTGAAGGCCCCCGCCATCACCTCGTTGCCGTCCAGCTCCATCCAGCCATGCTGGGGCTGTGTGTAGCGATAGGGGGAGGAGGCTTCGGCAAGCAGATTGCCTGCCGCATCGAACACCGTTGCTTTGACCTGGCTGGAGCCTATGTCGATTCCCAGGTAGCTCATGGTTTAGATTTCCGTCTTTTCGTAGCCGAGGTAGCGGGTGAAGGCTTCGTCAAGGGCGCGTTTCCAACGGCCAGGCGTCACGCTGACGTGATGGCGGTAGCCGCCGTAGCCGATGGCGGTCAGCTTCCGCTGAAGGTTGTCGATGCGGGCCGCGCCGCCGCAGCCGAAGTAGCCTTCCCCAAGCGGACGCTCGTCAAACGCGCCTTCGCCTGAATAGTAGCAGATCTTGCCGTCCTTGGTGGTGATGCTGGAGAAGGTGAAATCCATGGGGCGGATGAAGCCGACGTGGCAGCCATAGCCGCAGCCTGCGCCGAGGGACTTGGCGAACATCGGGTGGTCAACAATGTGGCCCTGGTTGCGCATCAGGCTGCGGGCGGTCGAGCCGCAGTGGAAGAGGATGCAGCTTTCTGGGTCGCCAGGGTAGTTGTTGTTCCAGTCAAGGCAGGCGGGGGCCTCGCCCGAGGCTGCGTGCAGAGCCAGCATGGCGATGGCGTTGCACATGTCCAGCTCGCAGGCGGCTGGGATGCCACGGTCGTTGAGTTCGCCGAGAATCACGCAGGGCGTCAGCTTGAGGGTCTCCTGCAAGTCGCTCCAGCAGCGAAGGCCGATTGCGGAAAGCTCCTTCTCGGCAATCAGCTGGTCGATGGCCGCCGAGACCTTGGCAAGCTCCAGCAGCTTTGCAGCCGGCACGGCGGAAAAGTCGGAGTAGCTGTTGAAACGCGCCACTTTGGCGGTCACTTCGGGGGCGTTGTCGCGCAGTTTCTCCACGCGGACGAGCAGGTCGGAGTTGTCAAAAACCTCGGTCGTGATGCCGAACTTCTGCAGGGCGACCTCGTCGAAGCGGATGGTCTTGAAGAGGGTCGGGCGAGCGCCGATGGCGCCGATGCGGCAGCTGCGCAGAGCCTTGACGATGCGGCAGACGGCGGCAAACTCCTTCATCTGGGCGCCGAACTCCGCGTCGCGGGGGCTCAAGGTGTGGGGCGGCCATGCCGTGAAGGGGATGCCGAACTGGGTGAATACGTCCATGATGGAGAACTTGCCGCAGAAGGCGTCGCGGCGGTGCAGAAAGTCCATTTTGTCGATTTCATCGGGGTAGGCCAGGATGTAAATTGGAACATGTGCGTTCTTCAGTGCCTCGGACGCACCGTTTTCATCACCGAAGTTAGGCAGGACGAGTATCACTCCGTCGAACTTGCCCTCGTTCTTTTTCAGAAACTCCGCATAGACACGCCCCTCGGCTGCGGTTTCGACGGCCCCGAAGCGTGTTGCCTCGGGGGCGAGCGAAATGGTGTCGATTCCAATTTGATGGAGGGCGTTTTCCGTCTCCTCGCGCGCTGCCGCGATGAGGGTTTCAGGGAAAAAGCCGCGATTGCCGAAGTAGAGTGCAAAGGTTGTTTTCATCGTCATGTCTCCTGAAAGGTTTGTATATGAAATCGAACTTAATATATTCCTTGGGGTTAAAATAGTCAAGTAAGTACTATGGTGCGATTAGCTTAAGCAGTGCGGTGTCGCCTGGCTTCAGGTCAATGGTGAAGTGGCCTTGCAGGTTCGGGTAGGCTGCGCCTGTGGTGAAATCAACCAGTTGGCGAGCCTTGACGGGAAGCGTCACGTGGCGGGGACCTGGGGCGTCGCATGCGACGATGGCGAGGTATTCGCCATCGAAGACCACGCGGTCGCGTGTGTCGAGGAAGGGTGTGCATCCAGCGTCGCGCAGAAGATTCTGCATTGTGACGCCCGTGCTGTCAAAGGTCGGCAGGATTATGGAAGTGCCCTTGGCGACCCTTTTGCGGGCGGCGGCGACGCCGCCGTTGAGATAGCGTCCAAGAACCTCCACGTCAGCGTCCGTCACAGCAAAGACCTCCGTGTCGAGGCAGGCGCGTTCGCCAATTGGGCGCGAGGCGTTGTCCAGATAAAACAGCGGGGCTCCGAAGGGGAGCTGGCGGAAGGTCATTTTCGTCAAGGCGTTCATTCCTTCCAGTCCGCCATGCTGCCCGTAGCCAGGCGCATAAAGGAAAATGGCGGTCTTGCCGGCTGCATAGACCTTTTCCTCCAGCAGTTTTGCCAGCCGTTCGTTCTTGCGCCAGGCGTTCTGGAAATAGAGCACCTTGTAGAGGGAAAGGTCAAGCGTGAAGATGTCCTCCAGCTCGAACAGGTCGTAAGGCACACTTGCAAGTGCCAGCCCTTTCTGCGCCTCTGCTGCGAGAGTGAAGGGGCGGTTGTGTCCCCAGCGGTTGTCGTTGAGCGCAACGCCATCCACATATTTCTCGTCGAAGAACATGGCCACCTCGGGCTGCCACGTCACATTCTTCTGCTGCTGCTCATTGTAGAGTTCGCGCATTTTCTTGAAGTCCTGCTGGAAGCAGGGATTGTCATACCATCCGCCCCC
>JAFTAC010000170.1 GCA_017458805.1 Victivallales bacterium
AATGGTCTTGGCGAGGACACGGCGAATCTGCCTCCATGGGTCGTATTTCTCCGTGAAGTCCATCAGGTCGAAGAACTTGGCAAAGCCGCCCTGCTCTTCATACAGCTTGATGAGTGAATCCTCCAAAGAGAAATAGAGGCGCATGTCATGCTTCAGCTCTGCCATGCGCATGACGGCAGCATACATCTTTGCGTATGAGATTTCAGAGAGGAACGGGTCCGCCAAGAAGAGCGTTGCGGGATGCCTTTCAGGAGGTGCAGAGAACATGGTGGAGGTCATCTTGACCTCAAGCACCACGTGCTTGCGCGAGCCGGAGGCAAGCGCGGTGACCATCTCCTCCGTGTCGCGAACAAGAACGTATTCCTGGCCGCTCTTCTTCAACTCGTCCATCAGCTTGTTGGCAATATCCTCGTCGTTGATGAAGACGATGGCGTCGTCGGGGGTCTTCAGGATGTCGTTCAGCAGTGCCGCGATTCTCTCAGAGGATTTCTTGAATGCGAACGCACTGTATTTCAACTTGAAGTTCGGCTTGACTGGCTTGGTTATGATGTACGGATACTGCTTGACAAGCTGCTCGGCGGACTGCGCGTTCATGTAGCTGCTGCTGCCGCCTACGAGCATCTTCTGAAGGCGAAGCCCGTCCGAAACGTCGAAAACACTGCGTTTTCCGCGCCATGGAGGCACCAGCTTCTCGTCCGTGTTGAAAATCATGCCAGATGACTGCGGGATGCCGCGGTCGTAGAATATCAGTCGGTTGCTGTAGAGAATGGAATCGATCTCCAGGAAGAGGACTGGCAGACCCTCCGCAAAAAGATTCGGGTTGACGTTCAAAGCAGTGGCAAACATGTAGTAGTCGCAGATGGCAAGCTGGCACTTGGTGATGTCGTTGAACTTGAACTGCGAGTTGACGCCGCAGAAGTTGCCGACATGTGTAAGAGGCTCGTCCAGAATCCCCTCGATGCTGCGCCCGATGTTGCGGACAAGCACCGCATCCACGCGCATCATGTTCATGATGTAGCACTGCCCGAAGGTCAGCACATGGAAAAGCGCAGCTAGGAAGACGCCTTCGACCTGGGGGCCAGTTCCAAAGCAGACCACTTCGCCCTCTATCAGGCGGCGCAGGATGGACCTGCGTTCCTTCTCTGACAACTCCAGCCACTTGTCAAACGCGCCTGTCCGCCCTTTTTCCTCAAGGACAAAATGTTCCGCCCAGTCGCAGAAAGGCCCTATCTGGGCCTCCTGGGACATGACCAGGGTACGCTGCTTAAGTTCCAACCATTCACTTTTAGCTGTCATCTATTAGCCTTTTTCATTTATGGGAATTGAGTGATTCGCAAGGTTCTAATATATACTAAATTGTCAACTCGTCAAGGCAATTATGAAAAAAAGAGAGAAAAAGCAGTAGCTTGGCGTAAAGCATCAGTGACTAATATGAGCTTCAGCGGCGGCAAGAGCATAGACGTGGGCAAAACGCAGTACCTTCGGCGTAAGCTAATCCCAATCTAGCATAATCTCATTTTGGACAACAACAAAGCCTTAACGATCTCAATTTTCACTGGTCTCTTTCATTTTTACAAGTTGTTCATATTCATATAATATAATTATATAATAATACTATGGTGAAATACCTGGGTGCGCATCTGCGCACCCAGATTAACCCCCGTGCGAAAAAAACACGATAATGCCTTGTAGAATACTCTCATGGATTAATCGGTCAAGACACCAGGAGTTTTGCAACAGCCCCAATGCCAATTGGCAAAGGAAACCGTTATGTTGCAGAAGGCTATTTGAACATGTCCTCGACCTTGACGGGCTGTCCACCGAGGGCGGCAGACTTGGCGGCGGCCAGGGCGGTTGCGACGGTCTTGGCGCCTTCATAGACGTTGGTCTTGACGGGCTTGTCGTTGATGATGCAATCGACGAACTCCGCAATCTCCGCCGTGACGTTGTGGTTGGCGATGTTGACGGGGAGGGTCGCCCAGTCCAGCTTGCCCTGCATCAGCTTGTTGCTGCAGATCTGGATGGAGGGGCTGGTGTTGTCGGTGATGATGGTGCCTTCCGTGCCGTAGAAGACACTGCGCATCGTGTAGGGGCGCACGCAGCCGATGGAGGTCATGGACTTGCCGATGACGTTGTTCGGGAACTTGATGATGGCGATGGTGCAGTCGTTGACTGGCCAGTCCTTCAGGCACTTGTGGTTGGCGAAGCCGCAGACTTCAATCGCATCGCCGGCAATCCAGCGGAGCAGATCGACCGCATGGCAGCCGCCGCCGACCATCGGTTCGCGGCGCGCATCAACGCGCCAGTCGCCGACGCCGCGGGCGTGGCCGTAGTTGTGGGCATATTCGCTCTCGACGAAGTAGAGTTCGCCAATCATGCCGTCGTCAATGAGGCGCTTCGCCAGCATGAAGCCTGGGGCGTAGCGGCAGACCTGGCCGATCATGAACTTCGCCTTGCCCTTTTCGACCTCGGCGATGATGCCCTTCGACTGGTCCATGGTCAGGGTCATGGGCTTCTCGCACATCACATGCTTGCCCGCCTTCAGCGCGGCGATGCAGTGCTCGGCGTGGAAGTAGTCGGGAGAGGCCACGGAGATGATGTCAATGTCTGGGTCGTTGATGATGTCCATATAGTCGGTGGTGGCCAGGCGCGCATTGTACTCCTTCTTGCGCTGCTCCAGCAGAACGGGATTCGTGTCGCACACAGCGGCCACTTCGCAATGCGGGTTGTCGCGATAGCCAATGCAGTGCCCGTTACCCATCCTCAAACCAATCACGCCTGCTTGAAACTTACCGTCTTTCATCGTTTTTCTCCTTGTAATTACGGTTTCTATTCCTTGACATCTGCGGCGACCTGCATCTTCACGATCTTGTCAGGGTTTCTGACAGCACCGTTGGCAAAACGGTCGCCCTTCTTGATTTTATCGACAAACTCCATGCCACTGATGACATTGCCCCAGACCGTGTATTGGTGGTCGAGGAACCTGGCGTCGGCAAAGCAGATGAAGAACTGGCTGTCCGCCGAGTTCGGGTCCATGGCACGCGCCATGGAGACAGTTCCGCGCACATGCGGTTCATCGTTGAACTCCGCCTGGAGCTTCTTGCCGCTGCCGCCCGTGCCGTTGCCGAGCGGGTCGCCCGTCTGCGCCATGAAACCATCGATGACGCGGTGGAAGACAATGCCGTCGTAGAAGCCCTGGCGCGCCAGTTCCTTGATGCGCGCCACATGCTTCGGTGCCGCCTGCGGCAGCAGTTCGATGACCACGCGGCCATCCTTCAAATCCAGATACAATGTGTTTTCCTTGTCCATATTCATTCACTCCTTTGATTGTTGTTAGGTTAATTTACACTCCCTGCTTGAAGTTTCAAATGGGCCAACTTATATTTTATATGAAAAGGTCATTAATCAGATTAGCCCTAACTGATTGAATTAGCAATTAGCAATTAGTACACTATGCGAAAATCCTTGACAATTACCATTTTGTGTTCTTTGTTTTCTACCCTGTTGTTTGCGGTTGACAGGACACCGCCCTCGATGACACGGCCATTCGAGGTAACGACGGGCGAAGTGCGACGGCACTGCCCCGAGCTTCTGGGCGCAGACAAGGACGGACTTGACGCAGTGGAATTTACGGGACCTGGCAGGCTCTCCGTCTCTGACGAATACACCTGCTTCGGCAACACCTCCTACAAGCTCGATATCGACGGCGCTGGCAAGTTCCTGGTGGCATTCAAGAAGCCATTCGTGTTTGAGAGCGACGTCAGTGGACTTGAGTTCTGGCTAATCGGCACGATGAACAAGGTCTTCCCTGACCAGCGGTTTGAATGTACCGACGGAAACGGCAAGCACTTCCAGCTAATCCCCAACAACGGCTGCCTCTGGGGCAACACCAGTTGGTGGGCCTCCACCCTCGCCTTCTTCACCACAGGCACGGTCTTCCCCATCACAGTCAATGGCATCAGCTTCAATATCGGCGAGAAGGCGGTCGGCAACTGCCTCTACTTCGACACCTTCGGTGCCTTTAAAAGGCCGCCTGTCACCGTGCCCGACACGCGGTTCTGGCTGCAATTCCCCCATGACCCTGCTGGCATCTCACCACGCCCACAGGATGCCAATTATTCCAATCCCTCCGAGATGCAGGAAGGCCATACCTTCAAATACACAGGTTCCGACGGCAATCTCGAATACGCATACACACCCAAAACAGGCACCCTGAGCGACTTGACTGCAACAATCGACGGCAAGAGCTTCTTCCCCGCTAAAAACGCAGGCTTCCGTGCGAAGGTGGGCGACGTGGTGTTTGCACCTGAAGACACCGACATCACGGCGACCTTGCGCGCCATTGTTTCGAACAACAACTGGTTGCGAACTTTCTGGAGGCTTGAAAAGAACGGACGCCACCTGGACTACGAGCTTTCTCTCTCCATCAGTGGACGCACCCTCACCGCCGAGTTCAAGAGCGAATCCCTTGCCATACGGAGCCTGGACGCAGGGTTCATAGAAGGCGTGCCCTCCCCCAGGCTTTTCAGACTGGCCAACCTCTGCAACTCTCGCAGCGATGTCAACTTGATGGTGTGCAACGACTTCTTTGTCTCCGTGCTATGCGACTGGACGTACAGCCAGGCGACAGCCCTAATTGACGACAGGCCATATCGGCTGGAGGCGTATGGCACGCCTCGCGACATTGAAATGCAGCCAGCCTATGCAGGAATCCTTGGGGAGAACTCGGCAAGGGTCACGGGCGGTGCCATCTATATGCCCAAGACCGACGGTACCCGAAACGCGCCCAATGAAAAGCTGCGCATCACCGTAGGTCCCTCGCTGGAGAGCGTCATGCCACGCAATCCGAACCCGCAGTCGAAGTACTATGACGAAACCGCACGGCTCATCTACATGACGCGCTCCTACTGCGTCGGCGACCCTGCCTCCGTCGAGAACGAGATAGCCATGGTAAAACTCTTCCACGACTATGGTGCACGTGACCTCTTCCTGCGCTACCACACGGAGTTGTCACACGTCCCCGCCTTCAATTTCATACGTCTCTCAAGAACCTTTGACAGCTGCCAGAACTTCGGGGGGAGCTCTGGACTCAAGCATCTTGTCTCCAGCCTGCGCAAATATGTGAAGCGTGTTGGCCCGTATGAAAACCATCTGGCAGTGGCGGGACTATCTGCCGATTTCAAGTTCGAGGAGCTATCCCTCGCGCCGAACAAGGAGATGACCTGGTCGCTTCGCCTGAAGCCTGCGGCCATGCACCGCGCCCAGGCGGATTTCTCCCCATACTATTCAAGGTATTACGGCTGGAACGGCGTCTATTATGACCAGATGAGCGCCATCGAGCCCTGGGCCTTGACGGACTTCGATGCCGATGCGCCTGGCGCGGGACGCTTCATCGAGGTGCTTCGGAACAACTGCATCGTCACCAGTAAACTCTCTGAACACTATAACGGCCCCGTCTGGAGTGAAGGTCAGGCCAACCACTTCTACGCAGGCTACTTGGACACAGGCTATCTTCAGACGCAACACCCCTTCGACGCCCACATCGTCGATTACACCCTACGCGAGATGAACGCCGTCATGCACTCCAACGGCTATGACCTCATCGGCCAGGGCGAGCCAGACAAGGGGCTGGATTTTCTATTGGCCTCCGAAATCTCCCTGGGCAGCATGGGGCATATCTGGGACGGCATCAACGCCACCACCTACTTTGGACGTTTCCGTGGCACCCCTCAAATCTGGCGCAATGCACTCAAGAGCTACTTCATGCTGCGGCAGCTTCAGGAGCTCTATGCCTTCACTTCGCCAGAAAAGATACTCTATTGCATTGATGGAAAAGAGATTACAGCAACAGAAATGCTGCGCGGAAACCACGAGAACAGTGCCATGATTCACACCGTTTACAAGAACGGCCTGGAGGTCTGGACAAACAAAAACAAGACGAAGCACTGGGAAATCATCCTAGATGGCACAGCCATCACCCTGCCCCCAAATGGCTACGCAGCATTTAAAAAGGGCGCAATCACCGAATACTCCGCGCTCGTCAACGGGAGCCGCATCGATTACTCCAACGGCCCCCTCTACACCTACTTTGACACCCGCGATGCAAAAGCCTCCTTCGACGGCATAACCGCCAGCGGTGGAGCGTTCCTGCTTGAAAAGCGAGACGGCAGCACGGTTCTCATCCAGCTACCGTTTACAAAAGAGGAAACCGTCGAAGGATTGAACTACATCAAGGCAACGCCCTGCAATCAGGACGGACAACCCATTTCCGCAGAAATCCCCATCGTCAACGGCACACTCAAAACACAGAAAGAACACTTCTTGTATCGCTTGATGCAGTAGGTATTCTCGCCATTTGCCACCTTCTTTTATGGCGAATTGCTTTGATTATTTTCATATTGGTGTTACGTTATGTGTATATAAAAGTCATAGAACAAAACTCTTTCAATCATGACCAGCAAAAAATATATCCCAATGGACCTGGCATTTGAGCATTACGCCCATGTGAAGCAGGACCTTAACTCGTTTGAATACGCCAAGATATGCGCGGAGATGAGCAATCCGCGCTATGTCACCGTCACGGAGGCGGAGGGGCTTGACCTCTACCTGAAGGGTGAGCTTCTGCTTCCAGACAAGGTGCGCGTCGTCTGGATGCATGACGTGGAACGCCCCAACGACAACCTCCTGGCACGCCGCATGGCGGAGATGGAACACGCTTTTGGCTTCCGAAGCAGTTTCAACATCCGCGTGGTCTGCGCCATCGATGACGAGTGGCGGCAGGACCTTCTGAAAATCGCCGCGCTGGGAGACCACGACATCGAATACCAGCACGAAGACCTCGTCATCACTCAGGGCGACCAGACGGCGGGACTGGAGAGCTTCCGCAGCAATCTCGCCTACCTCCGCACCTTCTTCCCGAAAATCCGTGTCGCCTTCGGACACGGCGTCTATAAGTCGGGCATCGATTCGGCTGCCCTCTTCCGCACCAATGGCGAATACGACCAGAAGCTGCTGGACGAATGCGGATTGCCAAAGTTCGGCGAGTTCTACTTCTTCATGAACCATCTTCGCAAGGAGCTGGGTGACCGCTTTCGCCATGTCAGCGAGGGTACGAACTGCTATGGCGGCGACGACTTCGTCGCGGAACTGAAGAAATGCCGCGAAGGCGACGTGATGTTCTTCCTGCAGCATCCCACCTGGTGGTCCAGCAACTACGACTTCAACGACCTAAAGCGCATCATGCGCACATCTGTGTTCTTCCATTAATTTATTAATAGAGGTAATTTCAAAACTAGCGTGAAATGCGCTAAGAGATGTGCGCAGTGGCTAAGGCAACGGCTCGAAGCCGCACTTTCGTGCGGCGAAAGGCGTTGCCAACGCCAATGTGTTCATGTCGACGCGCATTTCAATGATAGTTTTGAAATTACCTCAATAATTAAGGACATAACCATGACCATTCTTTCCGACACTCTCAAAAAACTCTACAACGCGATTGATGTTGATTCCATCCAGAAGCGCGCCGAAATCATGAATGGATTCGAGCGCAACTACGGGCAGGCCAATTTCAAGAAATCCGCCTACTGCTGCCAGCAGTTCATGCTGGCGGCTGGCCTTCAAAACGTCCAGATGCTCCCCATCCCCTGCGATGGCGTGTCCACCTTCGGAGACTACATCATCCCGCAGGCCTGGGACCGCACGGGACGCTCGTTCCTACAAATCGAGGACAAGAAGCTCTCCTACGAAGATGCTATGATTTGCGACACGGACAAGACCCCCTTCGCGGCTGGCATGTGGAGCATGCCCACTCCTCCCGAAGGTGTCCACGCCGAAATCGTTGACTGGGAGGCACTTGACAAGGAGAATCCCGATGTGGAGGGGAAGTTCGTGCTCATAACCTTCAACTCCTACCGAAAAGCGTATCTCTATTGCGTTGAGCATAATGCAGCCGCCATCATCGTCAGCGACTCCGCCGCACCGAAGGAGACCTACGATGAAATCCGCTGGAGCAACGGCATCGGTCGCATTGGATGGTATCACACAAAGGATGACAAGCGCGGCGTCATCTTCTGCATCACTCCCCGCAAGGCGGACTTCATCCGCTCGCTCCTTGCCAAGGGAAAGCCCGTGAAGGCGTATGGCGTAATGAACACAAAAGTCTATGACGACGAGCTTTACACTGTTACAGGCATCGTGCCTGGCGCAGACAAGAAGGAAGTGCTGCTCATCGCCCATATCTACGAACCCTTCGTTGCGGATGATGCGGCTGGAGCCACGCAGGCCATCGCCGTCGCATGCGCCATCCGCGACCTGGTCGCCAAGAAGAAGCTGCCGCCCTTGAAGCACACCCTGCGTGTCGTCGTCTCCATGGAGCGATATGGCTTCAGCGGGTGGTTCGCCGACCCTGCCAATGTCAATAAGACACTCCATGTGTTCAGCTTCGACAGCACCTGCCACGTCCACAAATACACTGACGGACGCATGGAGACGGGTCTCCGCACAACTGCGGAATCCGCTCCCTCCTTCACCGACTACGTCCTGCGCTACGCCTTGGAACAGTACAAGAACGTGCTGCATTTCCACACGGAGAACGGCAGTCTCTCCGATGACACCTTCATGT
>JAFTAC010000025.1 GCA_017458805.1 Victivallales bacterium
CTCTGTCGAGGACCTCGGCCTTTTTCGCGTTGTTGAAGCGGTCGAGAGTGCCTACAAGATAGCCTGTGATGCGCCTGATGCGCTCAAACTTTACTCCCTCTCCGATGATTTTTTCTCCGTCTTTTTCTGTTTCTTTGAGAATAATGACTGGCATACGTTTTCCCTATCTCGAGTATTTTAGCTAATATTTTCTCAAGTTCTGTTGTTCCAAAATAGTGTTTCCCTTCTACTGTCTTAGAAATGAGTCCTGCGGCAAAGAAGAGGCCGCCAAGAACTTCCTCCTTCGTGTACACATTTTGAAACAGAACTACGTCGTCTGCCATACTCAATCCTTCGACTGCTCATCAGGTCCGCCGCGTCACCAGCGGACGACAGCCCCACTTGCGTGGAGCTGTTTCGCAAGATTTTAGCGCAGAGCTTCCTTCATCTCGGAGCACGCGCTCAAGCGCAGAGAGCGATGCGCTGGAATCACCATCATCTCTTTTGTTTGTGGATTCCGAACCTTTCGCTCCGCAACTTCTGCCGTATACAAGAGTCCAAGGCGCGGCAGTCTGGTCTCGCCGCCATTGACGATGTCTGCTGCAAGCACGCTGCAGGTCACGCTGATGATCTTTTCAACTGTATCCTTGGTGATGTTCAACCCAGGGGTAGTTGCCTTGACCTCATTTGACACTGCCTGCACAAGTTCACCCTTCTTCATTGCAAACTCCTTAGATTTCCTTAGGAACTATGTCCGTCTTGATTTCCACAAAGAAGCCATCTGACTTCTGCCGTCGAAGGCCCACAGTCTCAAGCTTTTCGTCCGTCCAAGTGGCCATGGCCTCCTTATTGATCTCCTCCTTGACGCGGATCCCGTCCATCATGCCGAACTGGTGCAAGCGTTCAAGGGTCACCTCTGCCGTGATTTTGTTCTGCTGCATGATCCTGGTTGAAGCACGGAAACCAATAATGCCGTAGCCAAGGTCCAGGCTCTTTGCCCCATCCGGGAACAACTGCTGGCGATTCAGTGTGGCGTACACAGCCAGCGCAGACTCAAGATCCTTCTTCCTTCCCTGCATGACCTGGGCGGCCAGCTGAGCCTTGCGCTTGGCCGCGTCGATCTCGGCGTTCATTTCCTCTGTGATCACTCCCAGCTTTCGATTGATGGCCGCAAGCTCGGCCATGGTTCCTTCTGCCTGTTCTTTGCTTTCCACAATGTGGGGGTTGGGCTTGCTCCGTGCCATACTACTCTCCTCGCGTTGCCCATTCCCCTGACAGCGCCGGTCGATCCATCAGCATACTAAACGGCGCCCTCGGGACCTCAAGGCTATGTTCCAAATTGCCAGCAAAGTCCGCCAAGTTAAGCAGATTGTTTCTGACATCGCGGACCAGCTCCGTCTGTTCGTCGTTAAGCCCTCCCAACAGCTCTCCCAGGTTGGCCCTGACTGTCAGCAGTTCTTCCTTCAGCATGTCTCTCCCTCCACTTCTATATTGTCGTCTTCCGACGGTGTGATTGTCTTGCCAAAACGATCCAACAGTACCTGGCATGCCAGCGTGATTTCTCGCGCCGTCTTCTTGGCATACGGGTCTGCGCACAGCATCAGTCGCACGATGGTCGCGGCCGCTGCACGCTCCTTCTGGAATGGATCCGTGTTGGTCTTGCGTGCAGGTGGATATGGGGTCTCAGGCGATGCCTGTGCCTTGTTTGTTGCTGCATATGTGTTGGCCTGCTTTGCGTCTTTTCCCTGCTTGCGCACATACCCTTCGCCTTCTAGCCAATTCACGTAGCGCAACGTATGCGTGTAGCTCACGCGGGTCAGCATGGTAGCGTCTGCAATGGTCCATCCAGGTTTTGAAGCCCGCACAAAGCGCCATACCGTGGCCAGCATCTTGGCGTTCCTGGGTCTGTGCGTTTCGTTGTAAATGAAGATACCGCGCTCCTGGAACTCGACCTCTCCATGTTTACGCATAATCGAGATCCGAGCCCGCACGATTCCCTGCTGCGCTTCTCCCTCAAGCCCCAGCGCTTCGTAGACCTGCTGGTAGCTGATCTTCTTCCTCCCATCTCCCAGTGCCCGCACTGCCATGCGTACCATTTCAATTGTCACTTCCATGGGCGTCACCTACTTCCGTCGCCAGCTATGTGCTGACAAAGCCGTGTCAAGCATCTCGCGATCCACGGTAAAGCTACTGGAAGCTTTGGCGCTCTTCTCAAGCAGCAGGCACATGTTGCGCACCAAACGGAAGTCGCCCTCAGTCTTCTTGGCAATCTCATTGGCAAGAGCGAGCGGAACTTCAAGCCCGGCCGCCTGCATGGCGTACAGTGCCACTTCTGAGGGAGAGATGGGACCAAATTCCACCTCATAGGCGATCCGCGACCAGATACGTCTACGCTCGGTGAGCAGCCCGAAGATGCTCTCCTCGCCGATCAGGACGATGGGGGCACCGGTCATCTCGTGGATGTCACGCAGATCTTCTATACGGTCGATCTTCAGCCGGTCAGCTTCGTCAATGAAAATGGGAATGCGATTTTCATTGAGAAGATCCACGATCAGTTCCTTGCAGCGATTGCCCGTATGCCTGGGCATATCAGTGTTTTTGCCACGCACCTCAAAGAGCACGCGCTGTAAAAAGCTCGTCTGGCTCCATCCCTGCCACACCCGCACGTAGGCTCCACCCCGTTGGATGTGGTAGCTGTCTGCAGCTACCGACTTTCCCCGGCCCGCCTGCCCGTAGGCCAGGACAAAGCCTGAC
>JAFTAC010000171.1 GCA_017458805.1 Victivallales bacterium
AACACCAGCTCGCCCTCGACAGCAACGGCCACGCCATACTGCACATTGACACCTCCTCACTTGTCAAAAAATACGGGGCTCGCAACCTTGCCATCCGTATCTCCGCAACGCTGACGGACATCTTAGGGGAAGAAACTGAGGCCACAGCGAAAATGCACCTTGCACCCATCGGCGTCAACCTTCTGGCCTCCACAGACGGCACCTTCGCAACGGTCGCCCTCCCCTACCTTATCGACATTCAGACAACCAGCCTGGACTTGAAGCCCCTTGCACAAAAATGCAGATTGCGCCTTGTCAAGATATCGTTCACAGACAATGCCATCCAAGAACACCCACTCCCATGGGTGGATTTCTCCACCGACACCAATGGAAACGCACGGGTGTTCGTCACCCCGCCAGAACCAGGGCACTACCGTGTCCATGTGGCAACGAATGACGGCAGCGCTACGCCAGCAGAAACCTCCTGCATCGTCCTTGCATGGCAGCCAGATTCCACCTTGTCCGATGCACGCTTCAATGATCTGGAGCTGTGGTGCGACAAGGCGGAGTACGTAGTGGGCGACACGGCCCGCCTGCTCGTCTGCAACGACCAGAAAGACCATCCCATCTTCCTGAAGCGCATCCAACGGGATGGCAAGGGAGGGGTTGATTTGCCACCAATCATGCTATCAGGCAAGTGTACCCTGCTGGAACTCCCCATAACGCCTGAGATGGCCTCTGGTGTCTGCTTTTTTGCATACACACTGAAAGGCAACTGCTGCCGTTCGGCAACCCTCTCCTTGAAAGTCCGCCACCACACCCCCTTGCAGGTCGAGCTTCACCCGTCCGCTCCCTCCGTTCTTCCAGGTTCAGAGGTCACTGTTGACATCAAGGTCGCAACGACAGACGGCACGCCAGCCAAAGCCTCCCTTGTGTTCGCCATGTACGACAGCTCCCTGGATGCGGTCATGAAACGTAAAAGCAATCTGGCAAATGCCTTTGTCCTGCCCCCTCTTCGGTATGAAGTTAACGATGTCTGGGAGGCAGAAGCCCTGCGAACTGCCCTCTGGCGAAGCACTGCCTGTGGCGATTATGTTCCCATTGGACCTCTCTTGCACTCCCGTTTATTATGGCTTGACGCACATGAACCACCGATGACAACCGACAACAAAGTCTGGGAAAGACTGTGCAACCTGGATGTCCAAACTCGCTACATGGCCGAGGAATACGACTTCTATGACGAGGAAGACAGCAGATATTCAACTCACCGCACACGAAGAAGAATGTCGCCATTGCTCTTCCTGTCCAAGGAGGAAATGATCCAATGGCGCAAGGAGTTCCTGGACACGGCGTTCTGGCAGACAGGCATCGTGACCGATGAAAACGGCTGTGCGAAGGTGACGCTGAAGCTCCCCGACAACCTCACTACCTGGCGGGCGCGTGTCTGGGCAGCCACGCAGGATTTCCACTATGGCGAAGGTACCTGCCATGTCACTGCCACAAAGGATACTCTCATCCGCCCCATGCTGCCCGATTTCCTAATCGAGGGGGACACAATTGCCCTTGGAGAAGCCGTCCACAACTTCACTGCGAAAACCATCACGACCACCGCCCAAGCCGAGTTCGACGACCATATACGCCTTCTTAATCCAGCCAAAATCCCCTTGGAACTCCCTGCCCGAAGCGCACAAACTGCCCTGTGGAATGTCAAGGCTGAAAAACCAGGCACAGCCCAGGTGAAGCTCTCCGCCACAGGCGACGGCGTGGAGACATCCCTCCCCATCCTCCCTCTTGAGGCGGAAAACGCCCTCAGCTTCAACACCATCCTCTTCCCGCAATCCCCCGAGCACGTCTTTACCTTCGAGATACCGCCAACGGCCATCTCCGAGACACCGCACATTATCGCCGACAACGGCTATGACCTCCATGGAAGAATCGGCCAGGCACGGGACTACCTCATCAACTATGAATATAACTGCACGGAACAGCTATCCAACCGAATCATCGGCATTCTGGCAACCCAAAAAGCCAATTATGAATTGCAGCCATCCGACAAAAAGCTCCTGCTGACAGCCATCTCCATACTTGAAAAACGCCAGAAGGACGATGGAAGCTGGGCGTGGTTCTCCCAAGGAAAGGGCGAGCTCTGTTTCACCTGCTTCGCCCTACGCGCACTGCTGGCCGCAAACGAAAATGGAATAAAACCGAATGAACTTGCGCTCCAAAAGAGCCTCTTCTTTCTTCA
>JAFTAC010000172.1 GCA_017458805.1 Victivallales bacterium
ACAGAACAGGTCAAGCGCGGCGCACAGAACAGGTCAAGCGCGGCAAACCTGTCCTGTGCCTGGTGCTTCAGCACCAGGTTTTTGCCGCAAAACCTGTCCTGTGCCTGGTGCTTCAGCACCAGGTTTTTGCCGCAAAACCTGTCCTGTGCCTGGTGCTTCAGCACCAGGGCGTTACCGAACTTCTTTCAGTATTTGAACGACGGTGGCAATGCTCTGGTCCCACTTGGAATCGAAGCCACCTTCTGGTTCAAAGGAAAACCAGCCGTCATAGCCGACTTCCAGTAGCCTGTCGCGGATGAAGCGATAGTCGGGATGGCCCTCGCCAGTGGGACAGTACTTGTAGGGGCGCGGATAGTCGGGCGGCGCGGGCACATGGGACTTCACGTGGACATGGCCAACCTTGGCACGCAGCTTCATAATGGCGGTGTGGGGCTCGTCGCCACGGGTGATGAAGTTGCCGCCGTCAAAGGTGATGCGCATGTTCGGCTGCTTGACCTCTTTCAAGGTGCGCACAAGGGAATCGCCGTTGTTGCACATCTTGCCCGCGTTCTCGATGCTGAAGAGAAGCCCTGCCTCGTTGCAGAGCTCAGCAGCCTTGTTCAGACCCTCCATATAGCGTTTGAAGGCCTCCTCTCCCTCGTTCGAGTGCTGTCCACCATGGCTGAAGAGGTGCTTGACCCCGAGGATGCCACACGCCTCAATGCCGTACTTGATGGTGTCCAGCGACTTCTCAAACAGCGTGGGGTCGCCAGGTGTAATGAAGTCCGTCGGAACACAAAACACAGTCGGCTCCAAGCCCAAATCATCCAGGACGGCCTTGATAGAGGCTGGGGTTTCATTGTTGGCCTTCAGCATGTTGTGGAAAATGTCCACGCCTTCCAGACCAAGCTTCTTCCATGCGGCCAATTCGGCCTTCCAGTCCGTGGGCTGTCCATCTGGCCCGCGGTTGTTCATCAGCATGACACCTGCCTTAATCATCGTGCGTCTCTCCTTATCGTTATGCCTTCGCTTTTCTGCCTTCTTCAATGACCTTCATGATCTTGTCAGGCTGCGAGGTGACCTTCTTGAAGCCCTCGACGTATGCCTTCATCAGGTTCATGTCGTTGGGCGGGAAGACACCGCTGAGGTAGGCGTGCGAGGCGATGAAGTTGACGGTCACCGGGTAGTCCTCGCCGCGATAGGTGATTTCGTGGTTGTAGTGCTTGCAATTCCACGGGCATCCCTTGCCATAGCCCTGCTTCTTCGTGAAGACATCCTGCGCAGGAACAGGCTTCTTCTGCCACTGCCCCATGCCGATTCCCTCTGCTGCCAGAATCTTCTGCATGGCCCCCTTGTATTCAGCCATGGTGACGTCCAGCCCAAGTTCTTCAGGGCAGAAGCACACGATATAGCTGAAATAGACGGGTTCACGCCCTGGCGGGGTATAGGGGCCGCGCAGGCCAGGGATGTTCGCCAGTTCAGCCGTCAGAAACTCTGCAAACTCCTTGCGCTTGGCGTTGTTTTCGGGCAGGTGCTTCAGCTGGCTGCGGCAGAAGGCATTGACAAACTCGTGGGCACGGTAGTTCCACCCCAAACCAAAGGAGTTGTACTCGCGCTCCGCGCCAGAAACCACCACTTCGCCGAATTCACGCAGACGGCGCGCAATCTGGTAGGCCTCCTCGTTGTTGGTTACAAAGAAACCGCCCTCGCCGCTGGAGAGGTTCTTGGAGCGGTTGGTGCTGAAGCCCGTGGTGTCCTCGATGGTGCCGACCTTCTTGCCATGGACAGCTGCGCCGTGCGCCTGGCAGGCATCGCCGATGACGTACAAATTATGCTTCTTGGCGATGGCCATGACCTTGTCCAGGTCAGCGGGCATGCCGTGGATGTGGACAGGCAGAATCGCCTTCGTACGCTCGGTGATGGCCGCCTCGATCTTGCTGGGGTCGATGCAGAAGGCGTCGTCCTCGATATCCACGAACACGGGGATGGCATTGTGGTGGAGGACAGCCGCCGCAGTCGCCCAGAAGGTGAATGCGGGGACGATGATTTCATCGCCAGGTCCAATGCCCAGCGACGCAATGGCCATGTGCAGGGCGGAGGTACCGCTGTTCGTGACCAGGCAGTATTTGGCGCCAAGGTAATCGGCGAACTCCTGCTGCAAGGCAACGGCGTTGGGCGCGCTGTTCCCATGGAAGATATTGTTGTCGAACACGGCGTTCACGGCGTCGCGGTCTTCCTGCGTAATCGGGGGCCATGTCTTAACTGTACCTGGAGCCACAGCGGGCGTGCCGCCAAACAAAGCAAATTCCTGCATCTCGTCTTTCTCCTTTTGATGGTGAATTGTCTATCGTGAAAAAACTAATAAACACTCTTGATTACAAAGATACAACCTTTTCTCACGTTTACAAACACCAGAGATAAAAAAAAGCTCCCGTCTCAAAGGAAACGGGAGCTTTTTGCGTGTCAAGCTAGGCTGTCAACTTAGTCGGCAGTGCCGGTGTAGGCAGGAGCCCAGAACTTGCTGGAGGTGCTGTAGCTGGGGATGCTGGTGTCCTTGACAGCGGCGCAGTGGCCATCACCGTAGCAGACATTGGCCTGACCGCCATGGCGGGCATAGATTCCAGTCGATGCAGATGTGCCACCAGCAGCAACCTTGCTGTAAGTTCCAGCGATCGAGGCAATGGCATTGCTTGCGTATGTGTTGGCCGTTGTGCAGAGGATGAAAGCATTTGCGGCGTTTTCACCTGCATCCACGAAGAAGGCGGTGGAACTTGGGTTGACAAAGAGGCCGTCGGCCTTGCCGTGGCACTGGTAGTTCATGCCATAGTGCCCTGTCAGGAGCACACTTGAACCATCGTACTTGTTGGAGGTGGCAGCACCGCAGTTGAAGGTTTTCACATCACCAACATTGGCATGGAGGTACTCTCTCCACGACGGGGATGCTAGCTCGGTTCCATTGACAGAGATTTTCTGCGATGAGGTGGTCTTGGTAATGAGGCCGCCAGCGTTTTCATCAATGTACATTCTCATGGCAAGACCAATCTGCTTGAGGTTGGAGGTGCAGGAGATGGCACGGGCTTTTTCGCGGGCCTTGGAGAGGGCAGGAAGCAGCATGGCTGCCAGGATGGCGATGATTGCGATGACAACCAGGAGCTCGATCAGGGTGAATTGGCGTTTCTTCATTCTTTGTTTTTCCTTTTTTGTTGTTTGCACCCAAAATACTTTGGGCAGTTGTGAAAAAATATGAACAATCATTTTGAACTATCGCGAAACAATTTCTTTGACAGCTGCAATAATTTTACCAACAAAAAAACGGAAAACAAGAAATAATATTGTTTTTTTTTTGTTTTTTGACGTTATTTTTCCTCCGCACTTATGGGAGGTACTCTTATTCACTGCGCCATCTGACCGATTTCCCTTAAATGCTCGCGGAAACGGATAGTTGCCTCCAATACCTGGCTTCTGACAGATTCCGAAGGTTCATGGGGGCTGTACCACAGATCAAAAGCGGCCTGGGCAACAATGCGGTAGTCATCACGCAGGGAAGATGCCTCCTTTGGGAAAAGCTCTCCCTTTTCGAGAAGGTCTCTGCTGGGGCGCACATGAAAGCCAGCCAAAGCCAGCAGCTCGTTGTTCAGCTTCTGGCATGCGGAAATGCAGGAACGCCCCTCCAACTGCCCAGCCGATATGCGTTTCCAAAGCCGCCAGCAACGGTATCGAGTGGCCAGGTGCCCCACAAGACGGTAAAGACGCAATCTATTGAACCATAACGAGATGAGGATGACATGCAATGCAGTCACACTGCCCAGGATCCACCATAGGCGCACCTTAAACCAGTCCAGAACGTTCCTCCATCGCGCCATAAACGCCTCCTTCCAGCTGTGGAGACGGGCTTTCACTCTCTCCATCAGCTGCCCTTTCCACTCCATCAGTTTCTCCTTAAGCATACCGCCAGCGGCGCGGGCAAGTTGCTCGGCAGTAGGCTCCATGGTGTTGTTGTCCATGGCCGCCTTCTCGTAGATGGTGTCATAAAGCTCCTCGGCCACCTGCTGGGATTCCGATGCAGGCGTCTCCTTCCCATCGCTGCTCTTAATATCGCCCGTTTGCTTGGGCTCAGGCTTCTTGGGCGGTGTGAAGGAAAGCTCAGGCGGCGTTGCATTCCACTTGTCACCAAAGGGATCCAGCATGGAGGTGATAATGTTCTGCTTGCCGCTGAGATTCGAATCGGCGGGTGGCACGCCGTCGTAGGTCATCCAGCCGAAGGGCGGGACGAAGATCTGCGCCCAGGCGTGGGCATGATACTCATAGACCTCGAAGAAGTTGGCCATCACGTTGAACTTGCCAGGCGAATAGCCCGTGACAAGACGCGCATGAAGCCCCGACAGACGCGCCAAAACAACCAGCGCCTGCGCAAAGTGCTGACAATAGCCGCGCTTGCTCTCGAACAGAAAGTAGTCAACGGTCTCACGTCCTTCGGGTATCGAGCGCACCGTCAAGTCATATTCATAGTTGTTGCGCAGGTAGTCGCGCAAGGCGTCCGCCTTGGCGCGCGGGTCGTCAAGACCTTCGGTAATCCGGGCAGCCAACTCCTTCACGCGCTTGGAGATGCGCCTTGTCGGCAGCACCCTGTAGTTCCAGCCGTAGTTGCGCTCTGGCTCGTTCCAGGCGCGTATTTCAGGCTTCAGGTTGACGTCGGGCACGAAGGACTGAACACGGTAGTGCCACGGGGGTTCCGTCCGCCCATGCGACTTCAAGACAAACGTAACGGCGTCCCCTCTTGTGACAATGCCAAAGTTCGCCCTGCCCGTGCTGCGGTTCGGATCGCGGAACTGTATCTGGCTGGCCTTGTAGGCGTATGGAAGGTGTCGGCTCACCATCTTCTCCATGGAGATGTTCTGCGTCACCTCGTGCATGACGGCAGGCTTGTAGTAGTCCAGGGCGCACCGCCCTTGGGTCATGATATTGGAGCGCGTCCACTCGCGGCCATTGTAGGTATCATACATCTGGACGACCCAATAGAGTTTCGCCGGGGTGTAGGCACGGAAAACCAGGTCGGTGCCGAGGCTTGGGGAACTGCCCTCCCCTTCGCGGGCATCCTTCGAGTTGAGGCTGCTCTTCTTCATCATGTCCTTGGCGTCGTCAGAGGCCGTGTTCGGGTTCTCGTTTCCATCGACGGCTTGTTCCTCCTCGGAGCGGCTAATCATCTTTTTGGTGGAGGAGAACCAGCTTTTCCACAACTCGGGGAACTCCATGTCCTGGTCGCTGTGGAAGGAGACAGGCGCTAGCCCCTTGCTGCGCATACGGTCGCGTATGGGGAAGCGCACAAGGCAAAACACTCCAACACCCAGCACCAGCACAAAATGCAGGATGCGGTATATCCAGTTGCCCCAGAAGCGCGGCATCCGCCCCTGGACGGTCCTGCCCATGCTGGCAAAGACCGACGTGCGCGTCTGGTACATGATGATGACATAGAAGATGCAGGTGGCAAAGAAGGCGGGGAAGTAGATTTGCCGTCCAGGCGTCAAACCGCCATAGCCTGCAAACGCAATGTCAAGCAGGGCCTGCATGCCGAGTTCGCGCACGCGCCCTCCGAGGAACAGCGCAACGGCTATGACACCCGAGCACTCAATCAAGGCGATATCCAGAGGGCAGTCATTGGCACGCTGCTGAAACCAGGCCAGCCCCAGGCCGACCAGCACCAGTTGGAGAAGCTGCCGCACCATACTTGGAAAATATCGCATCGGAATGCGCGACAGCAGCATCAGAACAGGCCCCAGAAAAAGCAGCAGGAAGCAGAGGTTGGAATTGACCTTCTGCCACATCCCGCTGACAACTCCCGCCTCAAAAAGGCAGAGATAGGAGAGATGAAGCCACCAGGAAATCCTGTCAAGCTCCTCCATCTTTCTTGGCTGCACGGTGTTCATCGTCCCCTCCCTACATCAATCGAACATCAATGCCCATGTTGGTCATGGATGCAATGGCGGTGTTGACCTCTTTGTCCTGGTGGTTCAGGCGCAGGCAGAAGACCGTCGCCCCAGGCGAGATGAAGGGGGAGAGTTCGTCAATCATCGGTCCCAGCTTCACATCGCCAGCGGCCATCGTGGCAAGATGGTACATGAGTTCGCCTCGCATCTCATTGGCGCTCTTTGGCTTGAAGACAACAGGCTTGCTTCCGCCAGAGGCAAATGCCACGCTGCAATACTGCTCCGTGCAACACACGAATATGCTGGCGGCACGGCTGATGAGCCGTTCGAGATTGCGTCCGCCCTTACGTTCCACATACTCCTTATAGGCGTCAAGGAAGATGACGACCGACATCATGGAGGTGCGCTCAAACTCCTTGACCATCAACTTGCGGCAGCGCGCGCTGGAACGCCAGTGGATGTTGCGCATACCGTCGCTGGGGAGGTATTCGCGTATGCCGTAGAAGTCCTGGCTGCTTCCAGAAATGGCCTCGGGGGCCCCCGTGCTGGTCAGGAAGGAGTCGTCCTGGGGAAGGCGCAAGTCGGGTATGTCCTCCAGCTGCGGATAAACCACAATGGTCATGGGAAGGCGGATTTTGCGACGGCGGCAGAAAAGCCCAGCGGGATCCCCGCCCCGCAGGATGACGGCATTCAACTTGTATTCACCTCGTTTCACAGGCAGCACTTCCCGTTCCAAATGCACCTCCGTATGGCCGCGCATGGGAGGCAGCACAAAACTGGTACGGGTCTCCCATGCAAACGGCAGAACCTCCTGCACGACGATGGGCTGGCGGCGACGCCACTTGGTGTTGACGATACGCAGAGGCAGGTTGAGCAGCTGCCCGCAGACCGCATCCCCCCCCGCTGCGCGGGAAACCTGGATGCCGTGCAGCGAGAAGCATGCACAGAGCAGGCTCACGATGGCCAGTGCAGTGCATGCCCAGCCAAGAATGAGGGCGAACAGGGCGTGGTTGACCATGGCCACCATAATCCAGGCGACAGCGCTGAGGCAGATGACCCAGCCACGTGTTGTGGGCCACAGGAACATGCTAGTCCGCATCCTCTTCCCACCGCGAAATGGGCAGGTGCTCCAAAATCGCATCAATGACCTTGCCCGCGTCCGACCATTCGGAGCGCGCCTGCAAACGCAACGGCGTGCGGTGCGCCAGCACGTATTTGGCCAAATCA